>CALIZI010000410.1 GCA_938028705.1 uncultured Saprospiraceae bacterium
TTCAAAATATAATTTGGTTTTCAAAATTGTTTTTAATAAAATATTAATTTTAAATTATTTATTATTAATTGAAAATCAATGAAAATTTGAACTCAAAAAAATTTAACAGAAATGTGAGTTTTACATTTATTATTTTACATTATTTTAATTTGAAGATAAAAGTGTCAACTGCAATTCTAAACATGCCAACAATTTTCCTAATTCCCCAATATCCAAAGTCCGGTTACCTGATATTTTATCACCCAATCAAAACTAAAATGCAAAAATTTAGTTTTTAATACGAATGACCAACTACGATTTGCAACACTCTTAAATGAAATAAAAAACAGCTAATTATGAAAAACTTATACCTAACTATATCGCTCCTCTTATTGCACTGTGGCTTACATGCCCAAAATTGTAACACAGGAGAAGTCACTGTTATCATCTCCATCACCACAGACAATTATGGTCAGGAAACCAATTGGACACTCAAAGATAATAACATCAATCTCACTTATGCCACTTCCTCCAATCCCAGTTATCCCAATAGCGTAATTGCCACTTATAATGATACTGTTTGCATCCCGCACAATGCCTGTGTTACCTTCACTATAAATGATGTGCACAACGACGGAATGTGTTGCGACTACGGTGATGGCGGATATCAGGTCACACTAAATGGTATATTGGTAGCCGAAGGCGGAGAATTTACATCACAAGAAGCCACAACATTCAACTGCCTTCCGGGTCTCTCCTGCGATACTGCCGTTCCCGTCAGCGAAGGCAATCACAGCACCCAAGGTGCCGATTATTGGTACGAATTCAACCCAACACAAGTGGGCATTTATAATATCAGCACCTGCGACCTCAATACCTGCAACACCAAAATATGGATATACGACAACTGCACAGTCACACCCGCAGAAAATAATACAGGTACTATCTTTTATAATGACAACAACCCCGAATGCAATGCCGCAGCCTTCCTCGAAATTCCCTTCGACCCCAATCTCACCTACTACCTCCGAATCGGCGACAGTAATGGCAGTTGTGAAGGCAACAACATCGACTGGGCATTAACTTACATCGGCGAAGTAATCGGGTGTATGGATCCCGAAGCCTGTAATTATAACCCGCTGGCTACCACCTCCGACACCTGTTTTTATGAAGGAAATCTGGCTAACTGCCCCGGACCCGACCTCGTACTTGACGAGGATAAATTAAACTTCACATTAATCATGGACGACTATAACGACCCGGAGGATGAAGGCTGTCTCGTCAATGAAGGCTGCTTGAATGGATATGGTCAAAGAGACCTCATACGCTTTACTACACATATCAAAAATATCGGTGAAATGGACTACTTCATCGGCACCACCAGTGCCGATACCACAGGGCAATTTACCTACGACAACTGCCACAACCACTACCATTACGACGGCTACGCCGAGTACCTTCTGTATGACGAAAACGGTGCCGAAACACCCATTGGTTTCAAAGCCGGATTCTGCGTCCTCGACCTCGAATGTAGCGGTGGCGGCACCACCACATACAACTGTATCAACATGGGTATATCCGCCGGATGCGGCGATATATACGATGCACAACTTGATTGCCAATGGATAGACATCACCGACACTCCCGATGGCGAATATACCCTTGTCACGCGTGTCAATTGGGATAATGACCCCGATGCGCTCGGACGCTACGAAACCGATTTTAACAACAATTGGGCGCAAGCCTGCATCAATATCTACACAGATGCCAACGGCGAGCGTCAGTTTGAAAAAATCACCCCTTGCGAACCCTTTGTGGACTGTGCCGGAGAAGTCTATGGCTCGGCTCAACCCGATTGTGCAGGCCTATGCAATGGCAGCGCAATATCAGGCGACCTCGATGCCAACGGCACACAGGAAATGAAAGATGCCCGCGATTATGTCGCCCAAATACTTGGCAACGACATCAGCCCCACGACTTGCAACGACCTCAATGCCGACAATGACATCACTGTTTATGATGCAGCACTCCTCGCCAGTTGTCTCAACTTCGGTACCAGCCACAACCACCCACAAACCGGACTACACGACCACTGCCAATTTCCTGAAGGTCTCCTCAACATCTACGATACCGTTGCCCTAAGCATCGGTGACATCAACTATGCTGAACAATACATTGACATCGACATCACCAACCCGCACAACGCCGTAGTCGCTTATCAATTCAGCATGAGTGGTATCGAAATCATGTCCGTCGAAAATCTCGTCGATCCTGCCATGTTTCCCGTCACTCCCCAAGCCGTATACGGCGGCAATATGGTCATTGGTATCTCTTACGAAGATTCGTTCCTTACCAAAAACCTTGAACCGATACCGCTTTGTCGCATCCGTTACATGAACATCACCGACGACGAAATCTGCATCGCTTCCATCACCGACATCATCAACCAAGATTACGAACAAACCAACACAAAAATAGACGGCGATTGTGGTCTCGTCAGTGTCACCAATCCACTCACCCAGATCGAAGTCACCATCAGCCCCAATCCGATTGAAGACATCGCCACCCTCACCATCCCCAACACAGGCAGCGAAGCCTTCACCCTCAAAATCACCGATGTCACCGGCAAAGTCATTCAAATACACCAAGACATCCGCAACACTACCTACACCTTCCAACGTGGCAGTCTCCAAAGTGGAGTCTATCTTTACCAATTGGAAAGTGATAAAAAAATTGCTACCGGAAAGTTGGTGGTGAAATGAGTTGATGGAGTTTATAGAGTTTATAGAGTGATTAGTCTTTATCAACTAATCACTTTATCAACTCCATCAACTCCATCAACTCCATCAACTCTATAAACTTTATCAACTCTATAAACTCTATAAACTAACGAGGTCAGTGCATGATCGTTTTCATGTACTTTTAGCGGTTTTCCACTCCTGCGCTAAATAAGTGGATAGTTGAATATCTTGCTTGATGTACAAGTAGTAGCGGCTGTCTTTAGCTGCCGACATATAGATGCAAGGCATTTTGAAAATGCCTTGCATCTATATGTCGGCAGCTTGAACTTAAACAGAATTAAGCTGTTTATTTTATAATTCAGAACAAACACCTCATTTCAATAAAAAATTCCGCTCATATGTATTAACTTGACAATATCATGTTTTAAAAATAAAAATATATTTGTTTTTAACATGGGGTATTTTTTCCGAATTTGGGCTAAAACTCGTCAGACATTTAAATATTGCTAGAAAAATATGATATCATCGGTGAATTTTGAAAATGTCAGACGAGTTTTAGCCCAAATTCAAGAGCAAAATGCCAACTATATTAAATAAAAATCGAACATGACATTATCAAGTTAAGCGGTGAAAAATGTAAAACACAAAATGTAAAAGTGTCGATAGGACATGAAATTATTTATTTTTAAATTGTTATATATTTAAAATTTTGAAAATCAAATTATTGTTAAAAAACATTCACATTATACACTTTTACATTTTACATTTTGTGTTTTACATTTTACATTACAATAACGATTTTCACCTTATAGTACAGATGAGCGAACAATTTAAAAGTCTCCTTTCACTTTTCTACTATAATGACAC
This sequence comes from uncultured Saprospiraceae bacterium, assembly GCA_938028705.1. GTDB lineage: Bacteria > Bacteroidota > Bacteroidia > Chitinophagales > Saprospiraceae > JAHDEO01. The sequence goes on from CALIZI010000410.1 coordinate 3,588, forward strand.
TATTTTGGCATTGAAGCCTTATTGAATATCAAATATCGAACAAGGAATGTCGAATATTGAAGTAAACTAACGCGAGTTATCCCTTCGTAATTCGATCTTCCTTGTTCGATATTCGTTATTCAATCTTCCTTGTTCGATATTCTAATGCCCTTTATGCCCCATAACAATAAGCGTAATTCTAAAGCCTCCATACTCGTGTGGCAGTTGGTTGAGGGTATTGCCATTATATCTAACATTTAAGTTGCCGTCGTCAAGTTTGACAAGTGCAGCCTGGCGCTCATCTCCATTGCTTTCATTCTCGTTCAATGGAGGCATAAAGGATGCTTTTGGTACATTGATGCTGCCAGCAAAATCGTAGGCAAGGGATAAGGTAAGTCCTAAATTTCGGGGAAGGCGGTAGGTGAAGTCCAATTGAGGTCCGTAAGCACCAATGCCTTGTGTAAGTCGGACGTGCAAAAAATTGCTGACATAAACCATATTATCTATTTCGATATATTCAAAGGCATTTTCGATTCTTCCGAGCGGAAAACGAACATTGCCCAATGCCCCATGAACGGCAGGTCTGACGATAAATTGATTAGAATTGCCAAAGGGTATATCCCAACCGAGCGAATATCCGAACAGGAAGACAAAGTTTTTCGAGAAAGTAACATCGCTATACAGCGTATGACTAAGCCCCGACGGATGTGTAAAACCAAGTGTAGGTTGGCAAGCCAATCGGGTGTAGCTGTCCTTAATCTCTATTGTAGATTGAAAACTATTGGTATAAGGTGAGTCATCTACAAAAAAGGTGTTGATAGTACCCGGATTGGTATCCAAAATACGCGGTCCAAGACCCAAGCTAAACCAAAGACCTGTCCGTATAGACAGGTCTTTGGTATTAGCACTTGAAAAGGGATTATCTTTTTTTTGCGCCATGATGTCCGGCGTAAATAATATCAGAAAAGCAAGGAGTGTAATGTTTCTCATAGTTTCGTAATTCGTGATTCGTTGACTTGTAATTCGTAATTCGTTGATTCGTAATTCGCTAACTCAACAAGGTAATAAGTTGTTTTGCCGAAGGGTCGCGCCAGGCACTTTTGACATCGGCTACCACTACGATGTGGTGTTCGACGATTTCGCTGGAAGCCATAGCAGCCAATTTGCCAACGGATTTGAGCAGGTCTGCTTTCATACCTTTAAATTCTACTTCGCCGCCACTCAAATCTTTCCATTCTGCGCTTGCCTGAAAGGGTAAATCGAATGAAAATTCTTTGGTATCGCCGGGAGCAATCGTAAAATTGCCGGGTAGCTTCACTTCGCCGCGCGTGTGTTTGCGGGTCTTTTTGTCCTCGCCTCTGCCTGTGGTGCGGCTTTCCACTAATTTTACGGTAATGTCAACCACTTCTTGTTCGCTTTTGGTGGTCAGCGTGATATTGCCGGAAATAAAATCATCACTTTTTCTGGCATGGTCAGGAATTTGTAGCTGTACGCTGGCACCGCCAATTCCCATTTTGTCTTTTACTTTTTTAAAGAAACTCATTTTTTTAGTTTTAAATGATAAATGTAGGCAACTTCAAGCTCAACCGCAACCGCAACTTCAAAAAAAAACATAAATTAAAAATTTAAATTTTAAAATTGAAGTTGTAATTGAGGTTGAAGTTGAAGTTGAGCTTGAAGTTGCAGTTGCTTAGAACCTATATCCTACCGCCACTGTACTGATTAAATCCAGATTGGTGAGTGGTATAGAATTGATAAAATCATCAGTGGCATTGTCGGAGTATTTATTGATAAAAGCTCTGCCGATGCCAAAATTGAAATCGAAAACGACTTTTTCGTTAGCTGCCAATACTTTGTAGCCTACTACCGGACCGACTGCCAATCGTTGTCTTTTGAATGTGACGGACTCATCACCTGTTCTGCCTCCGTAATTGACGTTTTTGAACTTGGTATATACGCCGGCATAAAACCTGTCGCCGCCTTCATTGGGGTTGAAATAATACCTGCCCGCACCGATAAATACAAGTCCATTACCTTTGTATCCCAAGTCATCCGAACCAATATTTGACCATGAATAACCGACTCTGCCTTCGATACCGAAATTGTCCGTAGCAATATACTCCACAGATATATCAGGACTTTGAAAGATAGCTCCAATAGGGTTGACTTTTACTTCTAACTGCGCGAAAGCCGCAAGTGACATCATACTCATAAGTACAATAAAACTGATTTTTTGAATTAAAGATTTCATACTTAATGTTTGTTGTGTTGTTAAACCAAACTTTTATATTGTAATTATTTTAATTTTATTAAAAAATATTATTTTATAAATTATTGAAAATTACAATGCAAAAATTAAGATTAAAGATTAAAAATAAAGATGTGTAATTGTCATTCCTTACTCCGAAAATGGAGCGTATTTTTGATGTCATATTAGCATGAATACAGCATCAATTTATACGCGTCCATTTGTGGTTTAAAGAATCATTGTCATGTCGCTTCCGACATTGTACGATACAAAGATGCAGGAATATCCGCCTATATAAAAGGTCACTTACGGCAGTTTTTTGATTGGAAAATGGGGTAAAAAGGTAGGTAAAACAAGTATTTTTTAATAACATTATAAATTAACAAAACAAGTATTTTTAACTATAATTAACTGATTATCAATTATTAATACAATTATTAAAATAAAAACATTAACAAATCATTGTTTCGGTCACTTTTTTTATAATTTTGTGAAAATTGAGGTAAATAAATTTGTTGAGCGGAGAAATAAGAGACCATTTTATCTGATTGATTAATAATTTATAGCATATTAATTTCACACAAAATTTAAGTAAGCCGTTTGGTAAACTTTTCAAGTTTGCTAAACGTGAGTAGGGTACCAAAATTTGTGATTGCCAAATATCAGTAAGTAACAAAGGGTGCAGGGCAAATCTTTAATTTCAAATTGAACTGAGAGCAACTAAGACCCTGTAATGACTGCTTTACAGGCTGACCGCAAACTCGTACAGGCGATTTTAATCGCCATGTTTAGTATAATTTTTATTTATAATAATTTGCGAATGAAAATTATACGAATTGTATTTATTTTTCAGATGGCGAATGAATTCGCCTGTACGGTATTCCCGGTCAGCCTGTTTAGCTGTCAAGTGAATAACGGGTGCGATTCGTTTTTGTACCCGCCAATATTCTTGATTATAAATATTTTACGAATTTAAATTAATTTAATAAAATCATAGTGTAATTGTATTTAGGATGGGAGATTTGTTCCGAATTTGGGCTAAAACTCGTCTGACATTTTCAAAATTCACCGATGCTCTCATATTTTTTGATAAAGTTTAAATGTCTGACGAGTTTTAGCCCAAATTCAAGCCCAATGAGATATGGGTACAAAAACGAATCGCACCCGTGAATAACAAGAGACATCACATAAGTAATTCATTTTAAATTAATTATAAGATTTAAATAAAAAAATACTTGACAGCTACGTTTACCAAACTTTTTGAAGTTTAGCAAACGGAGTATTCAAATTTTGTTTTATTTTATGAAAAATACACGCCTGATTCGTTTGTTTAATATATTGGATGCTGCCGAGAAGCGGAAGTTGAAGCGTATGCTCGAAACCTCCGACAAAACCCAAGAGTTACAGGATTTGTGTGCGTACCTGAGCAAGTATGCCGATAAACCTAAACGACTGGATAAGGAGACTGTTTTCGGAGCTATTTATGGAAAGGGTCTGAGGTTTGATGATAAAAAATTGGGGCAGTTGAGGTTTCAATTGTATCACCTGACAGAGGATTTTATCGTGACCCAACAATTGACAAGAGGGAAGGATAATAAGACGAGCCGAATGGTGCAGCGGGAGTTGTTGTTGTTGGAATATCTGGATGAAAAAATACTGCCCGATGACCAACATACGGATGATCTGTCGAAATTGACCACACAGAAAATCAATGATTTGGCAGGCTTGCTGGAGCAAGGCAAAGAGCGTGATATTTTTCATTATCTGAATTTGTATCATCTTAATTATCACCTGTATTACACCAATACCGACAAATGGCAGCAAGGTCAGCCTTATATAGAAGCCCTGATGAAAAACTTGGATACTTTTTATTGTCTGGCAAAATTGCGCTATGCCAATGAGCTGCTGATGCGTAAGAAAATATTGAACGAGGATGCTTCTATTTTGCTCTTGGATGAAATGCGGGATTACGGTAAATCGCTTGCAGATGAAGCGGTATTTATGGCAGATATTTATCAGATAAACCTTGATTTGCTGGACACCTTTGATGAAGGAAAATTTTATATTTTAAAAAAACAAATACTGACTCATGCTGATAAATTTGAGAAGAAGGAGCTGTCTTATTTGATTACTTTTTTGATCAATCATGCCGTACAAGCCACGCGACAAAGTGATATTGATTTTACATACTCCAATTATGAAATTTATAAATTAGGTCTTGATAAAGAGGTTTTTACGGATAAGGGTTTTATCAGACCTTTGTTTTTATTAAACTATGCTTTATTGTGTTCGGAAGTAGGAGAACCGAATGAGATAACACACACATTAAAACAATATCAAGATAAAATAAAGGAATCATTCAGAGAGGATACGCTCAAACTTTGTCAGGCTTATCTGTACTTTGGGAAGCATAATTTTTATGAGGCTTACATATTGGTGGACGATAACTCCAAGCGTTCTTTGTCCTTTGGACTTCATCAGAAATCTTTGCAATTAAAATGCCTTTACGAGTTAGAAAATTCTTCTGCCACACATCCGAATATCGAAAAAGATCTGCATGATGCTTGTATGGCATATCGACGTTATATTCAAAGAAAATCTGATGATTTGGGAGAGACCGCCTCTAAAGCGCATTTAAATTTTACTAATTTATTATTAAAATTGAATAATATTAATATAAAAAAAGAAGAATTTGAAAATGCTATAGCCGATGAACAAAATCAAACCATACATAAAAATTGGCTGATGCGGAAAATTAAAGAGAGGCGATGATTGATACACACACGAAGGGTTAAAACCCTTCGCTTTTGCGACACAAATCTCTCATTCACAGAAGCGGTGGGTTTTAACCCGCCGCGAATCAATGGAATGTTTATTTTATAAAAATCAACCAATCCTGCATATATACGAAACGGGACTCAACCCATTGGTCAAATCCCGTTGTTGTGTAGATGTAGTGATACAAAAGAACTATTCTTCCAGTCGCAATACGCGAATTTGTCTGCGTTCGGTCGGACGATGTGTCGCAATAATTTGATATACACCGGGAGCAAGATGTACCGGAATACTTGCGAATTGTGGAGCTACTGTTTCTAAAACCGTATGCCCATTGTGCAGAATAGTGACTTCTGTTTCCCCACCAATCATAGGAGAAATACTTACCTCTTTTATATCGCCGGAGGCTTGTCGCATAGCAACATCTAAAATACCTGCCTGACAAAAAGCAAGGCTTACATTCATCACAGTAACCACTACTGCAAGGCTCAATTGGATTAAAATTTTGTTGGTCATTACGTTTAAATTTAAATAAGGTTAATAAAATGCAGACAGTTAGGTTCTGCGTGTTTAATAATCAAGGGTTTTATGTATTGTTTGTGTATTTTTCGTTTTAGTGTGGACATAGTTTGCCCGTAGAAGGCTTTACAGCAATCTCAATAAAGGGGTCAAATATGTATAGTTGAATTATTTAATTATAGTTGCTCTTGAACTTGATACTTGAACTTAATAATACAACACCCGCTTATCGGGCGTAGGTGAAAGTCGAATTTTGAGTGGTGAATAATGCCTTTTGTGGTCATCCACTTCCAAACGTCCGTAGAGTCCGAGCAGGCGCGTCAATGTGCCGAATTGTACCAAATCATTAAGGCAATAAATCAGGTAATCTTGTTCGTTTAATCTAAAGCCGAGGGTCTCAATATTCATCTCTACATCATTACTTCTTATCAAGGTGACATGTGTTCCTTTTTCAATAATATCAATGCAATCGTCGTCTGTATTTTCGCGGATAGCATATTTAGCAATTTGTTTTAATCGCTGATTATCAATGACTTGTGCTTTTATTTTTATAGAGCTTGGGCTTTTATTTACATCTAATACCACTTCTGTATTAGGAGCTATTTGTTCCATGATTTTTAGTGCATCGTATATGGTTTTTACAGGCTTGCCATTGATTCTTCTGACTTGGCTGTTGAGTAAGATATTTTTCTTTTTGCTCGCAGGAGAATCGTCTAATACCGCATTTATAATGACAGGTTGATTGGCTCTTTTAGACTGTGAAAACCGGAGACCGAGATAGGCTCGTCGTACACCGCCGTAGTTGATAATATCGCGCACTACCCGCTCTACGGTACTGCTTCTAAGGGTGTAATACATGTTATATCCGTTGTGCCGTTTGGTGTTCATGCCCAGTACTTCTCCGGTTGCGTCGTTGTAGAGTGGACCGCCGCTATATCCGCGCAATAGTGTTGCTGTGGTTTCGATAAATTCTATTTTACCTGCCACTACTTCATCACTTTCTATCATGGCATTTCCGGTAATGACCTCCCCTGCCCTTCTGTTCGATTTGCCGTCGGCTGCCCAATAACCAATGTTCCATACCAAAGTTCCGGGTACGGCAGGTTCGGTATTCAGCCTTACCGATGTAAAACGGACAGCGTCACTTTTATTTTTGAATTTCAAGACCGTCAAATCATAAAAAGTATCTTGTCCTACATATTCAAGGTCATAAGCATTATAAGCTGAATCGTAGCCCTTAATTTCAGATGCTCTGAACACAACATGTTCGCAAGTAATTATATATTTTTCATTATTATATTCATAAATAAAACCTGTTCCTATCGCTTCGGCATTGGTTTTATCCATAATTTTTTCCCATGCTCCGTCCGGTACAATCCTGATGGAAGACCCCGGCGGCTGACAGTTTGTTCTACCATGAATACCAATGGTCAATACTTGTCTTGACAAATCGCTGTATTCGGGTTGAGCAAAAGCTATGGCAGTTGATAATACGAGAATAAATGTAATTATACTTTTCATAGTTCAATTCAGTTTATTTAATAATCTGTCAGCTTTTTTTTGGTATTTTGAAGTTTGATTGTTGAGTATTTCAAGTTGTTCTTTTGCGGGATCTTTTTGTTCCATTTTCAAGTATGTCAAAGCCAGATACCAGTGTGCTTCATCTTTGATTTCGGAGTTTCTTGTGATGATTTGTTGCAATGTTTCAGCGGCTTTGTTGTAGTTGTTTTTTTGATAATCAATAAGGCTTTCGTATAATAGCATTTCGTCGGTTTCATAATTATATTGGCTTCTTAAATCATCAAAAACTGTAAGTGTCCGGTCAAAATTTTTGGCATTATAGGCTTGCGTTGCCTTTGTGAGCAAATCCTCAATACCGACTTGTGTGGCAGATACGGATTCGATTTCGGGATTAGTATATGTCAATTCCACTTTTGGTACTGAAAAATTTTTGTCTGCCAATTCCGGTAAAGATTGTTGAACAAATATACCGCCCATCCAGAACAATCCTAAAATAGAAGCTGCAATTCCTACCGCTACCAATCGCCTGATTGTCCGTCTTTTACGAATATCATTTTCTGCTTTTGCTTGTTGTATCGTATTATGTACACTTTCCAGTTGCGGATGTTCAATTTTGCGCTCGTTGGCTTCTTCGAGCAAGGGGTCTGACTTGGCTTGCAGGATGACCTGCTCTACCGCCTTCACTTGAAAAGCACCGCGAATACCTTGCCTGAAAAACACTTCCTGCTGTATGGCTTCATTATCCGCCAGTTGGCGTTCAAAGGCTTGGAGTGCTTCCCCTTTGAGTTGCTGCTTTATGTAAGCATCAATCATTTCGTGTTGTGTATCGTTTATTTTCATCTCAACAAGGTTTTTTATTTAATAATGCTAAAATGCGATAATGTAGTAATGCGATAATGTGGTAATTTATAATATGTATTCATTATAGCATTAACACATTATAGCATTATAGCATTACAACATTATAGCATTACAACATTCAAGCAAGTAATTGAGTCAATTCGGGGTCGTCATTTGCCAGTTTTCGGAGTTTTTCTCTGGTTCGGTATAGTTTTACTTTCGTATAATCGTGGGTCATACCCAGTTGTCGAGCCACTGCCTCTATGGAGTTTTCTTCGTAATAAAACAGCCTGATAAGTTCCTGTTCGGTCTCCTTCAAAGTCTCTACATGCTTCTTTAGCACACCTACAAGTGTATAGTAATTTTCGGATTCTGTATCAGGCGGATCGGCATAAGTATTTTCGATGACTTCGTTGAGTTCCGTTGTATCAGCAAGTCCTTTGCGTTTGCGTAGGCAGTTGTTCCACCTGTTTCGCATGACCTGCATAAAGTAACTCTGGAAAGTACCTTTGTCGGGGTTGTATTTGCCACGCTCTATATTAAGGTAGATGTTGCAAAGTACATCATTGTACAGTTCCTCGCCGTCTTCTTTTGTACCCGAATTTTTACGCACATGATTAATGGTCTTCCAACGAAAGTTGGCATCCAGGTATTTGTATATCTTCAAGTCTCGATTCAAAATACCCTCCATTATCGCCCGTGCTGTATATTTTTTTAAAAACATCACTTTTCAAAAGGTTTATAGAAGTTCTCAAATAGTTGACCGGTTAATTAGTCGATTAGCAAATTGGTTGAGCAGTTAAGCAGTTTCAGGCTATCATTGGATTAATATTATCTGATTATCTGTTCAACTAATTCCCAATTATCTCTTCAACTCACCAAGCAATTCACACATCCAACTGACACTATAATAACAGAATATCAAAATCGGTTATCATTTTTTTATTAGAAAATTAAAAAAAATAAAAAGAATCGTTTTTTATGATTAATTTTGTTGTGAATTAATCACCTAAGTAGTGCGATAAAAATATTGAACCACTAAGTACACGAAAAACACGAAGGTCGAATTAACGCAAAGGTCACTAATCAATTTTATAATGTATTGACTATGAGATTCTTGTGTTCTTTTGCGTTAGTTCGATTTAGTGTTCTTAGTGCGCTTTGTGGTTCAAAAAATTGTTAGTTTATTTTTGTCTCATTACTTAAAATCCAAAAACAATCCATATCTGCTAAATCTGTCAGCTATCCGTTGATACCGGATTCGCGTTATTTTAACGTGCAAAAATAATATAAAACACCTTAGTCACACAAACCATAATTTTTCATTTACGGATTTTTAAAATATCATTATTAATAATTTAAATTATTGATAATCAGTATTTTAATTACATTTTTAAGGATTTTTAAAATAAATTATTTATGAACATTAATACATTTATTTTTCGTTTATTTTGTACTCGTACTGACGATTTTCCCGAATCAAGTTGTGGAAAGTTGTCGGTACGGAAGCGTATTCTTTTTTATGTATTAATGTGTATCGTATCTATGGTTGATGTTTCGGGGCAGGCGGTGTCTGATTGTTTGCAATTGAGAAATTATGAAGCGGATGAAGAAAATCTCAAAACAGCATTGAAAGCAAATATAAAAAACTTTGGAGAGAATCATTCGAGTGTTGTTCAAAATCGATTCGAACTTGCCCGTTTATATCAGGAATTAGGACAATACGATAAGGCAGAGCGTTTGTTGCAGGATGCGCTTGACGCTGCGGTAGAGGACTACGGAAAAGTACATCCAAAAACAGCCAAGTGTCAATTGGAATTTGCAAGGTTGTACATTCTCAAAGGACAATACTTGGTTGCCAAAAAATTGTCGGAAACAGCTCTTATTACAAACGAAAAAATATTACAAGACCATGTATCAACGGCTGCAAGTTGTATGGTGCTTGCCGAAGTGTGTCAGCAATTGGGGCAGTACGGCAGGGCGCAAAATTTGTTGGAGCGTGCAGTGAACATCCATATCAAAGTCTTGGGCGATGACCATATATTGGTCGCCAAATCGCAGTCCGAACTCGCGCTTTTGTATCACACTCTTGGCGATGACGAAAAAGCACAGGCATTATTTGAGTTGGTCATAGCCAATGATTTTAAAGGTGCAGATGAGCATGATATTGACCTGAGCAACTATCAATCAAACCTTGCTGATGTATATTTTAAATTAAAAAAATATGAAAAATCCAGAGGTATATTAGAAAAAACTTTGGAAGGCGATTTAAAGAAATTGTGCAAAGACCATCCCAAAATTGCCCGACATCAAAGCAATCTTTCTAAAGTCTATTTTCGTTTAGGAAAATATGGAAGAGCAAAAGATTTGGTCAAACTCGCCTTGACATCAAACCTAAAACACTATGGCACAAAACACCCAATTGTCTCGAAAAATTATGTTGATTTGGCATTAATTTATCAAATACTTGGTGAGGAGTATGATTTAGAATTGCCTATGGAGAATATTCCGGGTATCAAAACAGACGCATCCGGTAAGAAGATTAAGAAAACACTCAAAGATTTGGCGCAAGTTGCTGGTCTTATTCGTGGCGGACATTACGATGAAACAGGTACATATAACAATCATCCTGTATTAAAAATTTTAGATATACTTATTAATGTAAATGACCAATATAAATGGTTTGATGGTGAGGTAGCTTCAAGCTATGTAGCCAATGAGAGTTATCAAAACGCCAAGCAGCTATGGGGACACATTATTGTGAATACAGTTAAAGGTATTCATGAGCATTGTCGCCTATTGCCTGCCGAAGAGCGACTGATGTATATACAAAAACAAGCGGAAATTTTTGATAAATTTTACTCCTTTGGTTCCCGCCACCAAGACAATGAAGTGTTTTATCAAATTATGTATGCTTCGGGTGCCATCAAGTCTATTGGTTTGGATTATAGTCGGTCTTTGCGTCGGCTTATTTTACAATCAAAAGATAAAAAATTAATCAAATTATACCATCAATACACTGCGAAGACAAAACTTTTGGGTCAGGCTTATTTATTGACACAAAAAGAACTGGAGCAAAAAAAATGGGATATAGAAGCCATAAAAAAAGAAGTCAACCGCCTGGAAGCTGACCTGCTCAAAAGCGAGCGGGTCAGGGTATTTAGCGGAAATTTATTAGTCAAGGATTTTAAAAAAACTTATTTGTGGATGGCTTTATTAGCAGGAACAATAGAAACATTAATAGGAACCGAAACCGAAGAATCCTCCACGACATACAGAGGCACAAGTACATCAAGAGGTGTGGATTTTATACGATTCAATTATCATAATGGTAAATATTTTACCGATAGCATGCTGTACTATGCACTGATATATAATGATTTTGAAACCAGCCGGAGAGATGAACTCGAACTCTTAAAAGGAATTTACTTTATTCCGCTTACAGATGAAGAAACTTTAGCCCCCTTATTGGAAGTCCGGGAAGGTGACTACCTACCCATTTATATGAGGTCAAAAGAAGAAAGAAAAAAAATATATAACTTGATATGGAAGCCTCTGGAACGTCATTTACGGGGCGTGCAATATCTGAAATTATCGCCCACAGGTCTGCTTCATGGGCTTGATTTTGGTGTGTTGCAAGACAATTCAGAGCAATACCTCAATGAGCGTTTTGAGTTTCATTACGGTGCTGCTTTTCGGGAAAGTCGTATGTCGGACGGGTACTTATATGTTAGGGGAAAACGGGTGATCAAACCCTATAAAGGTGCTTTGCTGATAGGCAATATCGCTTATGATAAAACCCAAACCACTCAACGGCAAAAGGATGAAAACGAATATGACGGAGTTGTTATGCGAGATACCCGCACGGGCATCAAGCCACTGCCCGGCACGCTCGAAGAGGTGAAAGCCATAGAAAAAATCTGCCGGAAAAAAAGAATGGCAACCGACCTCCTCACCGCCGACACCCCGACCGAAGATACCTTGCAATACCTGTCGGGAGTCTCGCCCGACATTATTCATATCGCCACACATGGTTTTTCTTTGAATCCATTATACGATGACAAACGTGTTTTCGGTGAAAGTCTGGACCTGAAAGACCGCATCCGCTATGCCGATAATCCACTCCAACGCTGCGGCTTGATGCTCTACGGTGCCAATGAAACATGGAAAAAAAGCGACAAATTGATAGACCCGAAAAAAGACGGCATACTGACCGGACTGGAAGTGACCGAAATGGACCTGAGCCGCACCCGCCTTGTGGTACTTTCGGCTTGCAGTTCGGGACTGGGCAGCGTTCACAATACCGAAGGTGTTTTTGGTTTGCAACGTGCTTTCAAACTCGCCGGAGCCAAACAGGTCATCGTCAGTCTGTGGCCCGTAGATGACGAAATCACCAAAGAACTGATGATTATTTTTTATAATAACCTACTCCGTAAAAACCAATCCGCCGTCACTGCCCTCCACAATGCCAAAGCCGAAATGAGAAGGCGTAATGATACGCCGTATTTGTGGGCTGGGTTTATTTTGGTGGAGTGATGATCTTGTCGTAAGCACTTTTCTACACTGATTTTATCGTATATATTTATAATTTTTTGCTAAAAGTGTCCGTTAGTGAAAACAATTATATTAAAAATATTTTTATAATATTAAAAATTCACAATCAATTATTTACAATTACGTTTTTGTATTTTAAATAAATTTATAAATATATATTAACTTCAAAAAAGCCTGCATTTCAGTCTGTTTTTCATCAAAAAATGGCGATTTATGACCTTTTGTAAACAAGGTTTTCTTCATGGCTTTATCAAATAAACATTAAAAAAATACTAAGTTTTTTGATAACCTTTTTGATTTCTATGTAATACCTTAATGAATATCCCGTAATTCCTTTTTCCTTAACCGATATTTCTACGACTATGAAAACTTTTGTTATTTTTTTACTCACACTTGGGTCTTTCCCCATATTCGCACAAAGCGACTCACAGATTACCGAACTCGAAAAGACTTTACAAGTACAGATAGACTCCTTGGGAGAGGAGCATCTTGATATTGCGATGTATTGTGACAGACTGGGAGAGCTGTATATGAAGGTAGGCAAGTACGCGCAAGCTGATAGTTTGTTTACTAAAGCATTGGATATTAAAGTCAAGAAATTGGAGGAGAATCATACTGATATTACCGATTCTTATGATAATTTAGGAAAGGTACATTACTTCATGGGTGATTACAAAAACGCTATTGTTTTTTTTAATAAAACATTAAATATCAGACTCGAAATATTAGATAAAAAACATCCTGATTTAGCTCAATCTTATAATAGTTTAGGTGTCTTGTATGCTATCACTGGCGATTACGAAAACGCTATTGTTTTTTTTAATAAAGCATTGGATATTAATATTGAAAAGTTTGGTGAAGAACATGCTAATGTAGCAAAATCTTATAATAATTTAGGAAACATATATCAACAATCAGGTAATTATGAAAAAGCAATTACTTTTCATAATAAAGCATTAAATATTTGGTCGAAAACTTTAGGTGAAAAGCATCCCGACCTGACTAAATCTTATAATAACTTAGGAACGGTATATGAGAAAACAGGTGATCACGAAAAAGCTATTATCTTTCATAATAAAGCATTAAATATCAGACTTGATATACTTGGTGAAAAACATCCGGATGTAGGAACTTCTTACAGTAATTTAGGCGTACTTTACAGTAAAACAAATAATTATGAAAAAGCGATTACTTTTCATCATAAAGCATTAAATATTTGGTTGGAAACTTTGGGTGAAAAGCACTACAATGTAGCTACATCTTATGATAATTTAGGATTTGTCTATAAGGCTGTCAATCCTCAAAAAGCAGTCAAATACTATAATAAAGCATTAAATATTTGGCTTGAAACTTTGGGTGAAAGGCATCCTGATATAGCCATGTCCTACAAGAATTTAGCTATGGCTTATGAAGAATCCGGCAACTACAAAAAAGCCGATTCACTCTGGCACATAGCCATTCCTCAAAGTTCCCAACGACTAAAATCGACCTACTTATTTTTACCAAATAACCAGCGAATAAAATATTCTAATATATCAGGAAATGATGACTTTTATTCCTTCGCAGCTATCAATGGTATCGAATCCACAAAACAACTTGCCACAAATTTACTCCTCAACACTAAATCTCTCGCCCTGGATTACGCCGTATCTACCAATCAACTCATCAAAAAAACCAACGATACGACATTAATCGCTCAACATCAACAACTCAACAAACTCAACAAGCAATTAGCGGATGTTGAAACATTAAGCAATGAAGAACGCAAAGAAAAAGGTTGGGATTTAGCCGAAATACAAGAGGAACAAGAAGCACTTGCCTTCCAAATGCTCCAACACCCTCAACTCAAATTTAAACTCAACATCAAAACCATTGAATGGCAGGATGTTCAAAATCACCTTGCACTCGACGAAGCCACAGTAGATTTTTTGCGGGTGTATGAAAAAAAGGATTCACTTTGGACCTACTATGCCGTAGTCATTCAAGATACTGCAAACCCACAGTTTGTGCGCGTCACAGACGAAGACACTTTAACCAAGCTACTAGAGACAGACGAGGAAGAACGCCCCGGTTACCTACACAACAGCAAAACCAGAAAAGCCCTCCATAAAACGCTTTGGCAGTCTCTGGAGTTGTATTTGGAAGGTGTCAAGACCGTACATATTTCGCCTTCGGGTGTTTTGCACCGTGTTCCGTTTGAGTGTTTTCAGGATGAGGCAGGTGAGTATTTAGCAGCCCGGTATGCGTTTCATTATCACGCTGCCATACGCGATATGCTCAAAGAAAAATCGCAAAAAAACACTTACGAGGATATGTTGGTTATGGGGCATATTCTATACGACTTAGACGATAAAGCTCAATATCAAAAGGCAGAAAATGTTATTGCCATAAGAGATGAAGAAAGAAGTATCCGTGATGGTATCCGACCATTGCCGGCAACATTGAGCGAAGTCAACAAGATTGACAAAACAGCTAAAAAGGCAGGACTAAAAACCACCCTGCTCACCATAGATGCAGCTTCGGAAGATACAGTACAGCATTTTGTAGGAGAACGTGCGCCAAGCATTATGCACTTCGCTACGCACGGGGTATTTCTGCCACCATTGGAAAAACCACTGTATGAACTTGATACGCTCACAGGCAGTCGCGACCGTCTGCGTGCTGCTGACAATCCTTTACAACGTTCTGCACTTATGCTCTATGGTGCCAATGAGACATGGACGAAAGGCAGACACATACTCGGTTCGGGCGAAGACGGCATTCTCACTGCCCTTGAAGTCACTGCCTTAGATCTGCAAAATACCGACTTGGTCGTCCTATCTGCATGTAGCACAGGCTTGGGTAATGTCCATAATACCGAAGGTGTATTCGGTTTACAACGCGCCTTCAAACTCGCCGGAGCAGATTACGTCGTTGCCAGTCTGTGGGCAGTGGACGATACCGCGACCAAAGAGTTAATGGTTCTATTTTACGAAAATCTTTTGCAGAAAAAACAAGACCCCGCCACTGCCCTCCGCAATGCCAAAGAGACGCTTCGCAAAGAAGGTTACTTGCCGCAATACTGGGCAGGGTTTATTTTGATTGAGTAGGATTTATGATGTAGCAATATACCGCTCAAACTCCTCCGCAGTCAAATAATTCACACAGTCCGCCGCAGTCAAGCCGCCCTTACGTGCCACACATACGCCATAGTGAATATCATGTATCCCTTTAGTGCTGTGTGCATCGGGATTTATCGCAATTTTCACCCCTTTTTCGAGGGCATAAGGTATCCATTGCCAGTCTATATCAAGGCGTAGCGGATTGGCATTGAGTTCTATGGAGACTTGGTGTTCGGCACAGGCATCAATCACTCGTGCATGGTCAATCGGATAGCCTTTTCGGGAGAGGAGAAGTCGTCCGGTGGGATGTCCTAACATGGTGGTGTAGGGATTTTTTATGGCATTGAGAAGGCGTTGGGTCGCTTTGCTTTCATCCATTTTGAGGTTGCTGTGTACGGAGGCAATTACAAAATCAAAACGCCGCAATATATCCTCCTCATAATCCAGCGAACCATCACTCAAAATATCCGATTCTATGCCTTTAAATATCCGAAAAGGTGCGAGTTCGGCATTCAGCGCATCAATTTCTTCCCATTGTGCAAGGACACGTTCAGGTTTCAAGCCATTGGCATAAAACGCTGATTTTGAGTGGTCTGTGATACCGATATAGGCATAACCTTTGTCTCTGGCATACTCTGCCATTTCGCGCAGGGTATTCAAACCATCGCTATATGTGGTGTGCGTGTGCAGTAGGCCTCTGACATCATTAGCAGTGATAAGTGTGGGGAGTTTATCGGCTTTTGCGAGTGAAATATTGGTGTCATCTTCGCGCAATTCGGGTGGAATAAAAGCCAATCCTGCTGCCTCAAAAATCGCCTCTTCCGAAATCGCTTTTTTTACATTATTTATATTAATATTTTTAAAAAATATGTCATTAAAATCTTTCGCGCCTGTAGTTTCAAACAATCTAAAATTCCACTCATCGGACGTACAGGTATATAAGCGAATGGGAATTTGTTTGGCGGTTTTTACACGATAATAAGTTGGTGTTTTTTCGGTGAATGACAGGAAATCATCATTGAAAATCTCTTGTGGCAGTTCGTCGGTTTCGACCAGTATTTCGATGCCGCGAAGTATAGGCATTTTGCGTCGTATCGCACCTGTCAGTTCTACTTGAATGTTGAGTCTTTTTCGCAATTCATTCACCAAGTCCTCTGCCTCCTGTTCCAATGTTGCATACAAAAATTTATCCTTTGATTGTTGGTGATATTCTATTTTCTGACGAATATCTTCCTGCGTTTTCAAGCCAAAGCCTTTCAAGGCAATCAGGCGATTTTCATTACAGGCATAATACAATTCTCCGGTACTTTCGATGCCCATTTCCTGCCAAAGTTGGCGCACTTTTTTCACACCCAATCCTTTAATCGTCAGCAGGTCTTGTATGCCTTCGGGCGTTTGGTCTTTATATTTATTCAAGGTCGCCATTTCACCGACATCCAACAATTCGCGTATCTTTCCCGCTATCGCTTTTCCTACACCTTTAATACCATGAATCTCCTCGTCCGACATATCCGCCAGCGATTTAGGCAACTTTCGCAAGGTCAGATACGCATTACGATACGAGCGTATTTTAAAAGTATTTTCATCATGCAATTCCATCAAATCTCCCAAAAGATTGAAGGCATTGGCGATTTCTTTGTTACTCATAAGTGTTGTGGTGTTGAAGTGTTGTGGTGTTGAAGTGTTTACGTGTTGGTGACGAAAAATAATTTTGTACTATCGTCAACTTCAATACATCAACACTTCAACACCACAACACTCTAAAAAAAAAGCCCATCCTAAAAGAAGAATGAGCTTAATATTTTGAGCAAGATTTGAGGTTTAATCAACACGCTTACCGCCGTCGAGTTTATCTTGCAATGTTTCTAATTCATCCCATTTGCCATCAGCGGCAAGGGCGGCTTGTTCAGCCCAAGTTCCGGGGTCGTGCATTCTATAGCGTGGACCGGCTTCATCCAAAATGCCTTGCAATTGCTCCAATGTAGCACACGACAAATCTTTGAAAGTCATAATACCACCTTCGTTGAGTTTCTCGGCAATCTTTGGTCCGACACCTTCTATTTTGGTGAGTTTATCCGGTTTGGCATCAGCAGCGGGCGCAGGTGCAGGCGTACTCATGATAGGTGCAGCTACCTCATCCGCAAAGTCCAAATCAATTGATACTTCTTCCGGTATATCTGTTTCGGAAGTTGCTACATCCACAGGTGTAGGTGTGGGTTCTTCCTTTACTTCCGGTGCAGGTGTAGCCACTACATCCACAGGTGCAGGTTCTTCCGGTGCAGGTGTAGCTACCGGAGTAGCTGCTTCAACCACAGGAACTGCCACAGGTTTTTTCTTTTTCTTCTTCTTGGCCGGTGCAACGATAGTTGCGCCATCCAAAGGCAGGATATTAACGAAAGTACGATCTTTTCTTCCTTTAGAAAAAACGACTTTACCATCAATCAAAGCATGTAAAGTGTGGTCTTTACCCATACTCACGTTTTGTCCGGGATGAAATTTAGTTCCGCGTTGGCGTACAAGAATATTGCCCGGTTTAGCTAATTGACCACCGTACATTTTCACGCCCAATCGTTTGCTTATCGAATCGCGTCCGTTATCCGTACTACCAACTCCTTTTTTATGTGCCATAATATTGAGAAATTCCAAATTTCAAGTACCAAATTCCATATAAATTGGAAATTTTGATGCTTACTTTGAAGTTTATAAATTTGCTTTATGCAATAATACTGTCAATCTTGATACGAGTGTAAGACGGACGGAAACCGTTTTTCACTTTATATCCTTTTCTTCTTTTCTTTTTGAAAACGATAACTTTATTACCTTTTTCATGCTCAACAACAGTAGCCTCAACAGAAGCTGCTGCAACAGTAGGCGTACCTACACGTGTACCTGCCTCACTATGAACAAGTAATACTTTATCAAAAGTTAATTTATCTCCGGCTTCAGCTTTTAATTGATTGACGTGCAATTCTTGTCCCTGCACTACATTATATTGCTGTCCGGCTATTTCTACAATTACATTCATGTCTATGAAATGGTTAATTTTTTCAAATGCGAGTGCAAAGATATGAAATTTTACGGAATTTCAAATACTATGTACAATTATTTGCATGTCTTTTTCAACCACGCCTATAAAGCATCGATACCAGTCTTAATTATGGAGAAGACTTTAGCGTAAGAGGTTTTGAAGATATAAATGGAGACGGATTTTTGGATATAATAATTGGAAATCCAGTATCATTGATATTGGAAAGTTACGGACAGGGCTTTCGCTCTTGGGGATTTGCGTTCTTTCCTCCGGGGGGATGTTAAGATTTCGCTCCAATTCTTCTAAGACAACCAACAGCCCCTCACCCATAAAATTGCTCCCCATCCCGCGCCATTCTTCTCAACAAAGGACTACATCGATACCTATCTTCGAGATACTCGTGATACAAGGCATCCATACGCGCCACACACTCCACGACACCAATGTCATCTGCCCATTGTAGTAAGCCCTTGGGGTAGTTGACACCTCGCGTCATGGCAAGGTCGATGTCGTCGCGGGAGGCGATGTTGAGGTAGAGCGCATCGGCGGCTTCATTGATGAGCATGGCTACAATTCGATTGACGATTTTTTCGCCTAAGTTTTTGTTTTCATTGGGTGTGAGTGGCTTGGCATTTTCGCTATAATCGTAGTAACCCTTGCCCGTTTTTCTGCCGAGGTATCCGGCTTCGGAAAGGCGTTTTTGGGTAAAGGCAGGTTTGTAACGCGGGTCGTACCAAAAGGCTTTAAAGACCGTTTCCGTCACCGTAAAATTCACGTCATTACCAATATAATCCATCAACTCGAAGGGTCCCATACGGAAGCCGCCAATGGTTTTCATCGCCCAGTCAATCGTCGCAACATCTGCCATACCTTCCTCATATATCCGCAAGGCTTCGCCATAAAAAGGACGTGCCACACGATTGACAATAAAGCCCGGTGTATCTTTGGCAAGGACAGTCGTTTTACCCCAGTCATCTATCAGTTGACGGGCTGTTTCGACCACCTTCGGGTCGCTTTGTATGGCAGGTATGATTTCCACTAATTTCATCAGGGGTGCAGGGTTGAAAAAGTGTATACCCAAGACGCGCTCCGGGTGTTCGCAGGCTGCCGCGATAGACGCAATGGACAAAGAAGATGTATTGGAAGCCAGCATAGCATCTGTCGAAACAATACCTTCCAACTCCTTGAAAATCAGTTTTTTAATATCCAGATTTTCCACTATCGCTTCAATCACTAAGCCACAGGATTGCATGTCGGCATTATTGGTGGTGTAGGTGATACGCTCTTGAATGGCACTCGCTTCCGCAGCCTCTACCCTGCCCTTTTCTATCAGGCGATTCATGATTTTTTGAAGTTTATTTTTAGATGTTTCGAGTGCTTCCTCGCGTGTGTCCGAGAGGAAAACTTCGTGACCTGCCGTAGCTGCTACTTGGGCAATTCCACTACCCATTGCACCACTTCCTACAATACCAATTTTCATATTTTATGATTTAGAAAATGGAACGCGAATTTTGCGGATTGAACGGATGGCACAGATTTTTTTTGATATTAAATAATTTTATTTTAAATAAATATTTTAAAATTATTTAATTTTCATTTTAAAATAAAAAAAGTATGTAAAATTCCGTTTACTAAACTTCAAAAAGTTTGGTAAACGTAAGCATATCACCAATATTAGTATATAATGTTAGTGCCTTATGTACGTTTACTAAACTCTTTGAAGTTTAGTAAACGGGGTATATTATTTTTATCAATAATAAAAAAATCTGCGTAATCCGTTTAATCTGCAAAATCTGCGTTCCATTATACACCTTTAAATGTCGGTTTTCTTTTCTCCAAAAATGCGTTCACGCCTTCTTGATAATCCTCTGTCTCACTTGCTGCTTGTTGGATGTCGCGTTCTGCATCCAATTGCGTATCAAGGTCATTGGTCAGCGATTGGTTGAGTAAGCGTTTGGTCAAGCCTAAGCCTTTTGTGGGCATAGCGGCGAGTTTGGTGGCGATTTTCCATGCTGTGGCTTCAAATTCCTCGTCCGGCACAGCCTTATAAATCATGCCCATCGCTTCGGCTTCGCGGGCTGTGACTTTGTCGCCGAGCATCGCCAGTGCAGATGCTTTTTGCCAACCCACCAAGCGCGGCAAAAAGAACGTACCGCCACTATCAGGTATCAAACCTATCTTGCTGAATGCCTGAATAAAAGTCGCAGATTCGGTGGCAATGACCACATCACAAGCAAGCGCAATGTTGGCTGCTGCACCTGCCGCCACGCCATTGACCGCCGCCACCACGGGTTTTTCCAATGCCCGTATTTTACGAATCATCGGATTATAATGTTGGCTGACAATATCGCCAACGGTCATACCATTGGGCGGGTCAAGGATTTCCTGTAAGTCCTGCCCTGCACCGAATGCCTTACCTGCACCGGTGATATACACCGCCCTAATCGATTGATTTTCAGCACATTCATCCAAGATACGATGGACTTCAAGTACCATTTCCCGATTTAGGCTATTATATGCCTTCGGACGATTGAATGTAATTTTGGCAACGGCATTTTGAATTTCAAATAGGACCATGAAAGTAGTGAGTAGTGAGTAGCGAGTAATGAGTAGTGAGTAGTGAGTAGTGAGTGACGAAGTATTGCGTTATTTTCTCGATACTCGTAACTCGGCACTCGCTACTCTTATCTTGTAAATATCAATTCTTTTTCGGAAGATAAATCTTCGTTATATACGTAATTATCGTAATCAAAGCCTTTGAGGTGTTCGGGGTCAGTGAGTTTATTTTTGATAGCGTAATGACACATCATGCCGCGTGCTTTTTTGGCGAAAAATGCGACAATTTTATAGGTGCCGTTTTTGTCTTCTTTGAAATTGACATCAATGATTTTACCGGTGACTAATTTGGGTTTGACGGATTTGAAATATTCTTTGGAAGCTAAATTTATAATGTATTCAGTATCCGAATCTTTCAAATCTTCATTAATACGATGTGTAATTTTATCTGCCCAAAATTCGTATAGATTTTTGCCCTGTTTATTTTGGAGTTTTGTACCCATTTCTAAGCGGTAAGGCTGCATCAAATCCAGTGGTTTGAGCATACCGTATAGCCCTGAGAGTATTCGCAAATACTTTTGTGCAAAATCAATATCGGATTCGTCAAAGCTATCCGCATCTAAGCCTGTATAGACATCGCCGCGAAAAGCAAGTACGGCTTGTTTGGCATTTTTGAGATTAAAGGGTGCTTTGAAAGACCGAAAACGCCCGACATTTAATTCGGCAATTTTATCACTTACGCTCATGAGTTGCTTGAGGTCATCTGTCGATTTTTCTTTTAATATTCCGACCAATTCTTTACTCTCTTTTAGGAAAGGAGAAGCCGTATATTCTGCAATAGGTGAAGGGCTGAAATCTAATGTTTTTGCCGGTGATATAAGTAGTAGCATATATTTCTTCTGATTATTTAATTAGGTGGTGTTCGATTAAAGTGAGGTATAGTTGTCAGACGAATGTTTTTATAGAAAATTACTGTTTTATCTGATAATATCCGCTTTTTACAAAAGGATTCGTCTGACAACTTTCGCGTTTAATAGGTCTCCCTACTTTAGTCGAACACTACCTTTAATTATACTTTATTAAAATTCAATAAGTGTAAATTATGTATTTGATAAATTTTCAATTAAAAACAAATCGAATTATGAAAATCTAAAAAATAATGGGCTTTTTATTTATATTTTTTTACAAAAATAGCGTCACCTTTATTAAGTCTATTATTTTATAATAAATTTTATAAAAATAAACGTTATTTAAAATATTTTTTTATAAAAATCTGATAATCAATTATTTAAAAAACACTTGTTTAAACAAATTTAATCACTAATACACGAATTTAATACATAACTTAACTCTATATCAATGTCACACTAATTCATCAATAGTCTTGTTCGTTTGATTTATTGTTCATACTTTTGAATCAAATACTGCTACAGCAAAGTAGTTTTTTGTGTTTATTTGTTTGGGTTAGGGAGTCCTTATTCAATGTCTAAATTGAGTAAGGTCTTCCCGTTTTTAGGGGTATCAGTTCATAGTTTTTGCCATCTCGTACAGGCGGTTTTAACCGCCATGTTTAGTAATCTTAATTATCTAAATAAATCTTTTACAATTTATTTTTTTTACATGGCGATTAAAATCGCCTGTACAGACTCTCAAAATTCCACTTCCAATTCCACTTCTTCACCTGCTCTTTCTACGACCACTTTTGTTGCATCACCTTTCCCGAATTTTCCAAGTGCATCCATATATTCGTAAATATCTTTTACATCATAATTGCCCATTTTTACAATCACGTCATCCGGTTTGAAACCTGCTTTGTCGGCAGCTTTGCCTTCACTCACACCGTCTATTTTCATGCCTTTGCCGGAGTAGCCGTAATTGGGCATCACACCAAGTGTGACGTTGAATCGTTGTCTGCCCATTTTTTGTGAATCCTTCGTTTTTTTGAACGCCAATTTTTCTTCCGACTGCGAGGCAAGTATCAACGAATAGATAAAATCCTGCACTTGTGACATACCATAGTAATTGAGTTTTTCGGGGTCGTCGGCGGGCTTGTGATAGTCCGAATGTGTGCCGGAAAAGAAGCTCAATACAGGTATATTTTTCAAATAAAAAGACGTAATATCGGTAGGTGCCATGCCCGATTCGTGCGATTCAATATTGAGCGACCAATCCTGCGGCGTAGCCTTTACAATCAGGTTGCCCCATGCGGGTGACGTGCCTGTGCCTTGTACGGTCAAGGTGCGATTTTTGACACGCCCGACCATATCCATATTGAGCATATAATTAATACTTTCAAGCGAAATCGTGGGTTGACTTACATAATAATTTGACCCTAACAAACCCATCTCCTCACCGGAAAATGCAATAAATAAATAGTTTAAATTCTTAGCTTGTTCATTGTTTTTCAAGGACTTAGCTAATTCAATCATCACCGAAACGCCACTTGCATTATCGTCTGCACCGTTGTGTACTTCCGGTTCTTTTCCGGTATGCAACGAACCAAAAGCACCGTAGCCCAAGTGGTCGTAATGTGCGCCGATGACAACGGTATTTTCCGCTTTATTATCCATAAAACCAACTACATTATGCCCTGTACGATTATCGGCAATCAAGTCCGTAGAGACGCTGGCATTTTTGCATAATGCCTTTTTTATCTGTGTAGTTTTTGTCGTAAAAATGATGGGAATGGACAAAGGTGTAATCTTCTTGGTATAATCCGGTATTGGTGTGTCTTTATTTTCACCCGAATTGATAAAAATGACCGCTGATGCGCCGCGCTCTTGTGCCACTTCCGCCTTGTGTTTGAGGTCAGTAAATTGTGCGACGGCTGAGTGTGGATTATTACCGTCAATCGGTGTGGCGGTCTCTATGACAAATATTTTTCCATTCAGTTTTTTCTTTTTTGCGTAGTCATTCACCCCTTCGTCCAGCGATACAATACCATGCCCCACCGACTCCAATTTGCCACTCGCCGAGCCATTGCCGCTAAACTCCAAAGCGTAGAAATCCACACCTGCCTTCAAGGTCTGGTCTTTGATAGTCAGGCGGTTGTCATTGCCATAAAATTTACCTGCCAATACATCAAAATTTTGCAAATAGCTTCCTTTGTCACCTTTAGGAGCCAAGCCTGCTGCCTTGAATTGCCGGACGATGTAAGCGGCTGCTTTATCTTCGCCTTTGGTGCCGGTTTCGCGCCCTTCCATATCATCTGCAGCGAGTATTTCGACGTGTTTTTTTAAGTCTGCAAAATCTTCCGCAGGTTGGGCATGAGCGAAGCCAAAGAATAATACAAATATAATTAAATATAAACTTTTCATGGAAAATTGGATACTGTACAGGCGATTTCAATCGCCTGATTTATAATAAAATTTAACATGGCGATTGAAATCACCTGTACGAATTAAAATTGTCGGTACGGTGCAAAAGTACGGATGAAACAGCATTTTTTCTGTGAATGTTGCAAATTCTTTATTAAAAATTGCATGACGGATGCTGCGTTTTTCGTCATAAAATTATATTTTTTCACATTAATAAATCTTACATGAATATTCAAGATAATTATTCGGCAGAGGACTGGGAGACGATAAATCTTTTGCCTTCTGTGGTAGGTGCGGCTGCGGCTTGTGCCGGCACCAATGGTTTGTTTGGTATGGTCAAAGAATCGATGACTAATGTACAAAGTATGTTGGGCGGGGTGAAGATGTACCCTGATAATCAATTGATTAAAGCCGTTTCGCCCGATATGACCGACCGCCAAGCCGCTAAATCGAAAGCCGCACAACAGCGCGAATCATTTAAAGCCAGAATGAAAAATCAAGACATCAAAAAACGGGAAGACCTCATCAGAATAGCCCTCGAGGATGCAGCGAATATTGCCCGAATATTGCCCGCAGGTGCCAACGAACAGGAAGTAGCAGAGTTTAAAGCATGGATTTATACGATTGCACAAAAAGTAGCGGAATCTGCCAAAGAAGGTGGTTTTTTGGGCTTCGGCGGTACGGCAGTGAGTATGGAGGAGCAGCGATTTTTGGATGATTTGAAATTGGCACTTGGCTAATGAGATAGAACGCAGATTTATGCGGATTTTGCAGATAACGCGGATTTTTTTATTCGCTAATATAGACATGTTTATCGAAGTAGTTGACACTTTTTCATGCAGAGGGCGCAGAGTTCGCAGAGGGCTAATCATCCAATCTCTGCGACCTCTGCGTTCTCTGCGTGATTACTCAATTTGAAGAGTCTATCACAACTCAAAAAAACTATCAACTACTTTTATACTTTAGATGAACTTGTCCTAATATGAAATTGAAATATAGATTTTTGAGCGTTTTTGCCTTTGGGTGAGGACGCTTTTTTTTGTTTTTTCTTTCTTTTTTAAATATTTTTCTAAAAAAAATCAAAAAATACACTTGACAAGATTTAAATATCTGATAATCAGCGATATAAACCTCCTTCAACTCATCTAAAACCTTAAAAACATTGCTTCTCTTTTTAAATTTTCCTTTTTGATCTAGTGTGTAAAAATACACTTATATAACTGTTTTATTTTCGTATATTTTTAATTAAAAAATTATTTATCAATATTTTATATAATTATTTTTTATTAAAATAAATTTATTAATAAGACTAATTGTGCAAGCATAGCCATTCGTATCCCTGCATCTTTGTATCGTAATAAGGACACAAACACATTAGAGAGCATCCTGTAATCCAAATCAATAAAGCAATATAAAACATAAATCCTGTCTCTATTACATAAGCACAAATCGGCAGTGTTTGACCTCGCACTGTCGATATTTTGACTATCAGTTCATAGTTGCCGGTTCATAGTTCATAGTTTTTTTACAATTACTGATTATCGGCAAAGTCAGACGGATTATCAATATTTTTAAATTGATATTAAACACACTTAAAATATCACACAAATGACTAACACGAACACACAGAGTACCTATCACAGAAAAACAGACCACTTTGACCAAGTCTATACTTTTACGCTCAATAAATTGTATCGCCCGGAGCATGTTTCTGAAGATGCTCTTTTGAAGATACTCCAACTTTTGACGAATAGTGAACCTGATTATACCGTTCATGCACTCGAACTTTGGTTGTTTTGTGAAGCGCGAAAAATTTGTCTGAACATTGAAAAAGCGCAACTCCGACAAGAACTTATTTATCAACAAATTACACAACGCTTCTTGACCCAAATTGCTCCGAAACAAGGCACTCAAAAGGCATTGCAAGTACAAGAACTTGTACAAAGTATCCTCAAAAAGATGGGTTTTTAACCTCATTTAACCTACTACGTTTTAGCTGACAAGTCCTGTCCGGACAGGCACTTACACCGTTTAGAGTTGACACCAATTACAGGCTGTTGCTGTATGGAGCAGCACGATTCTTATACATATTTATATTTATCTTAATTTTATAACTTTTAATTTACTATTTAACTTTTTTAAAACATTTTATTATGACAACCTTTAATATAAAAAACATTTTATTCAGCCTTTTGGCTATTATGGCAATTGCCATTTTTATGACTTCTTGCGAACAAGAATCTTTAGTAGATATACCGGAACAAATAGATACCAACTTTGAAGAAGGGCATACCTGCTCAGACTGTATGTTGTATAGCACCGACGAACCGGACGAGATAGTAGATGTATTGATACAATATGATGAAGATAGTGACCCTGTTTACGAAAAAGCCGCACGATATGGAGAGGTTATCGTATATGGCGGTGATGTCGTACTTACGCAGAATTATTCTGATGACATTGCTTCAAGGGGAGCTATTATCTCCAATTTTTCAAGGTTGTGGCCCAACGGTACGATGCCATACACTTGGGGTTCCGGGCTTTCTTATAGCAAGAAAACACAAATCTTGAATGCTATTGAAGCTATCAACACACAAGCCAACCTGTGTATAGTTGAACGTACTAATGAAACAGCATACGTTGAATTTCGAAACAACGGAGGCGGCTGTTATGTGACTCAAGTAGGAAATTCCGGTACGGCAAAACAAACCATTCATATAGGCAATGATTGTTACGAGCGACAAATTATACACGAGATTTTGCATAAAGCCGGGCTTTACCACGAGCAGAATCGTTCTGATAGAGATAATTTTATTAGCGTCAATTGGAATAATATAAAGCCTAGCTGGCGGAGTCAATTCAATCCACGAGGAGTTGAAAGCTCATCAGGCGATTACGACTTTGCTTCTATTATGCACTATCAGCAATATCATTCTTCTCTTGCTGTCAACAGTTCTCAGCCCTTGTTTTTTATTAATTCCGGTGTTTCACTCCCTGCGGGAATGAGTAGTAGTTACATAGGAAGGGTTAATAATATGAGTGACGGTGATATTGCTAGTGTTAATACATTATATTCCGTTTGTGGTAGCGGTGGTGGTAGTAGTGCTTGTGACACACCCGCTGTATCGGAAATTACTTATGGAGACCGCGATTACCTGATTTATCTTTACGCTTACGGTTATCATGGTGTCAGCCATCAGTTCCGTTACCGCGAGAATGGCGGGGCATGGATAGAGTTGCCTGCTACGAGCAATTATTACAGCACCATTACAAATGTACAAGCCAATGCAAGTTATGAAGTACAATTGAAATTGTGTGATGACAACTGGAGTGACAGCAAAATTATCCGCGACAACAGCAGCTGCAATGCCCCCACAGCATCAGAAATCAGATACGGTGAAGGTAGTTATTATTTGTATCTCTATGCTTATAATTATAGTGGTGTCAGGCATCAATTCCGCTACCGTGTCAATGGTGGTTCGTGGGTAGAATTGTCTGTTACAACTGATTATTATAATATGATTACCAACAAACAAAGTTGCGCTACTTACGAAATTCAGTTGAAAGAAGACTGTAGCACTTGGTCTGATTCTAAGGTAATCTCAACCGGTTGCTAAATCTGCGTTCAAGATATCTTTCAGTTGAGTATTGTATTTTAAATCATATAATTTATAATTGATTTTTTTTATTAAAATTATTTTAATACAAATAATATTTTAATTTAAAATAATATAAATACAAAAATTAAATTATATGGTCAAACTGAAATATAAGCGTTTTTGAATCAATTAAAATTATTTTATAATTTATTTATTATTATAAATTATCCCGATAGCTATACGGGATATAAATATTTTTTATTATAAAATAAATTAAAAATGTTATTAACTGACATTCACGAGTTGCCAAAATTGATTTTTGTAATTAAT
Source organism: uncultured Saprospiraceae bacterium (assembly GCA_938028705.1). Taxonomy (GTDB): domain Bacteria; phylum Bacteroidota; class Bacteroidia; order Chitinophagales; family Saprospiraceae; genus JAHDEO01. The sequence continues at coordinate 31,955 of CALIZI010000410.1, forward strand.
AAATTCTTTGTATATTGTATTTAGTTGTAAAATGTTGATAATCAACAGGTTATCTCAAATTTTAACACCTTTGAAAAAGCATAAAGTATTGATTATCA
>CALIZI010000411.1 GCA_938028705.1 uncultured Saprospiraceae bacterium
AATTTTTAAACATATAGCAATTTAAAAATAAATAACTTCATGTACTATCGACACTTTTACATTTTACATTTTGTGTTTTACAACTTGTCCCGACGAATGACGGGATTTTACATTTTTCACCGCTTAATACATATGAGCGAATTTATTTATCTTGACAATATCATGTTCGATTTTTATTTAATATAGTTGGTGTTTTGCTCTTGAATTTGGGCTAAAACTCGTCTGACATTTTCAAAATTTATCGGTGATGTCATATTTTTTCAGCAATATTTAAATGTCTGACGAGTTTTAGCCCAAATTAGGAAAAAATATCCTATGTTAAACACAAACATATTTTTATTCTTAAAACGTGATATTGTCAAGTTATTTTATATAGTTAGACTTTATCTAATATAAATTAAGCGATTAATAAGTTGCTCACCTACATACAAGTTCATCAGATAATGCCCTGTATTTAAATGACTTATATCAATAGATTGGTGATAATTGTCGGCGGTTTGTATTTCGGGAGCTAATTGTATGACGGGCTGCCCCAAGGTATTCGATAAACTCAAACTGACCTCTGCCTTTTCAGGCAAACGATAATGAACATTCAGCACATCACTGACAGGATTTGGATAGACATTCAGTTCAAAAAATGCTGCATCACTATCTGTCGTTCCCACCAATGTAGCATCTACCGTAATCGTAACTGTAGCCGTATCGCAAGCCGGAGGATGAGATACCAAGTCAGGATTGCCGGGGTCGGGCAAAGGTAAGGGTGTTGGGTTTAGAGTGCCGCCATAAGACGGAATATTTACGCCTTGATCGCAAATTTGATATTCAAAAGTCGTTGCTACGCCACTAAAATCAGGATGCGGTGTGAAAGTCATACAGCCTGTCAAATCATCCAATGTCACCGTACCTTCGGAAGCCGGAGGCGTACTCAATAATTCCACTGAAGTGAGGTCAAGCATGTCTTCCGGGTCAGTATCGTTTTCGGCAACACATATCGTAATCGGCTGTCCTTCGGCGGTGATTTGATTGTTATAAACTGCTTGTGGAGGTGCATTTCCACAAGCTCCTCTGATACTTTGGTGGTAATTTAAATAAGTTCCGTTCAGAATGAAGTATGACGAATTTGCATCACGAATTATGGAACTCGGTGGATTACTGGCAGGGATAAATTCCAAATGAACAGGTTCAGTAAAATCAAGCACATAAAAGCCCAATCTGACCACATCTATGTATTCATCTGCGCCTATATATATCCCGTCACCGCCTGCAAAATCAAGGATGTAAGTCAAAGTTGGACCTATTATAGAGTAGTTATAACTATCATAAGCAGAAAAGCCCTGTTCTCCGGGTTCATATACCAATCCTGAAACATATAATGGTGTTGAAACAAAAGGGTCTGCAAGGACATCTGGATTAAATGAAATTACGTAACGCTGCTCCCCCAAGCGAAATTCCTGTTCGGGTTCTTTTGCTCTAATCTGAATATCACAATACAAGATATTATTATAACATTCGACAGCGTGCATCAGAAGACGCAAATCAAAAGCCGCTTCATCTTGTGCAAAGCTAATTGTCGAAAATCCAATAAAAATTGTAAAAATAAGTGTGGTTGTTTTTTTAAAATAACTATACATGATGTTGACTTTTTATTAAATTGAAAATAATATACATGTATGACATATAAAAGTAGTCGCACCATTCTATTGTCCAATTATATTCTGAGGGTTTTGCTGCCAAGAAACTCTACAAATTCAACAAAACAAGATATTCTTATTATGTAAAAAACACTGTTCTATACAAGAATACATTAAAAGTCGAGGAAAGATGTTTTTCCTAAATTAAAGTAAAGGTTGTTTTTTGAAGTAGCTTAATGAAGTAAAAAGGTTGCAAGGTCAATGGTTCATAGTTCATGGTTCATAGTTCATGGTTCATAGTTCATGGTTCATAGTTCATGGTTCATAGTTCATAGTCAATAGTTGTCATAATAATCTGAATTTCAATAGACTTATAACTTGTTGATGATCAAACTGTCCGGTCTTAGACGGGTAGTCGTAAAACGCTTTCAATAAATATTTCTTCAAAAACGAAAAAGGTCATTGTGCTTTGTCTTTTTTTGATGAAAATTAGAGTCATCAAAACAAACTTACTTTTTGTTTTGATGACTCTAATTATTTAAGATATGTAAATTACACATACATCACCTATCTTGACAATGTCATGTTCGATTTTTATTTAATATAGTTGGCATTTTACTCTTGAATTTGGGCTAAAACTCGTCTGACATTTTCAAAATTCACCGATGATGTCATATTTTCCAGTAATGTTTAAATGTCTGACGAGTTTTAGCCCAAATTCGGAAAAAATATCCCATGTTAAATACAAACATATTTTTATTTTTAAAACATGAAATTGTCAAGTTACATTTTAATCATCCGCTTCACAAAAGTCTCCTTATCAATCGTAACAGAGATAAAATACACGCCTTTTGCCTGCTGTGAAATATCAATCAAAAGGTCGTTTTGCATATTGCCTTCCTGAATGATTTGTCCTGATGTGTTGTGGATTTGGTAAGTGCCTTTGGGGATGCCGTTTACTTGAAAAATACCTGTATTGGGATTAGGTAAAATATTAAAATCGAAAGAATTATCAGGCGTTTCGGTAGAAACTGTCGGCAATTCACTGACCATGACACTCTGTACGGTATTGGTGATGACAGGCGGATTGAGGTCGAAGTAAATCCCTGCGGAATTGGTAATGGGTGTCTCCTCCGCCAGCCCGTCAAACGGACTAATGAGGTAGTTGACATAGCCCTGACTGGCTTCAAAATTGGACGTAGAATCGGGCAGAAAAATATCCCTAAATTCAAAGGTCAAAATACCTTCATCCTCATTCAAAATGGTATTCAACTTATCCGCATGACTACTGCCCAAAACCCTGAAAGTTGACCTGTCAAGATTAGCATCCAAGGTATCGCGTATGACGACATCGTAAGCAACATCATTGCCTGTATTCTGAAAGCGAATGGTGTAAATAAAGTCTTCTTCAAATAAGACATAATCGCCCTCGCGCTTGGGATTGACGAGTTTATCATTGGGGTCGTAGGAGCAGCGGACTTCGGGGTCGTATCGAAAACCTTCGGAAGTATCATCGCCATTAGCGTCCGTATATTGCGAAAAAGAACCAAACAGTAATCGCTCACCCAAGTCAAAATCCGGCGGACCGGGTACGGTGATGGCTACGTTTTTAATGATAGATTGCCCCGGATACAAATCCGTATAATACCAACCGTAGTAAGTATCATTACTCTCCACAATCGTATCCGGTTGGTGAATAAAACTAAATTCCGATATCGCATCGTCTATGGTGAGCCACATTGTTCCGCTTGCTATGGTGGTGCCGAGATTTTTGGTGCTAAGATCCAAGGTAATTATCTCGTTGCAACGTGCAGGTGGGGAGTTGATAATTGTTTGAATATGGGAGATTTGTTGGATTGGATAGACACCGAAGGTAATTGTCTCTGTATCTCCCGAAGCAAGGTCTAAATCGTAGCTTGTGGTCGCAGTAGTCAATTGCCAATTCGGATTATTTATGGTATCAAAAGTAGCTGTATATGTACCCGGGTCTATAAAGATGATACCCGTATTTTGTGCGTAGAATGAATTGTCTCCCGGCATTATCGAAATCGAAGCATCATAATAATTCGGCTCATTTGCTTCTTTTGTTGCGTTTTGATTGAGGTCGTAAAAGACATCTGTATGTACTCTGGCAAAAGAAGGACAAGTATTTAATATTTCGACCGTACTATTGCAACCGGAAGCATTACCAGAGATTGTAGAGACACCTCCGTTAAATAAATAATCACAAATGAATGGAACTTGGCAAATAGATAGTGTTGGATTATCATGAATCCTCAAATCACCGCCAGTTGAGGTCAAATTTTCCAAAGCATTTAAATCGGTTAAATTATTATTAAATGTAATCCTCAAACTACCGCCAGTTGAGGTCAAATTTTCCAGACCATTTAAATTGATTAAAGCATCATTATTCTCAATCCTCAAATCACCGCCAATAGAGGTCAAACTTTCCAGACCACTTAAATCCGTTAAAGCAGTATTAATCCAAATATTCAAACTACCGCCAATAGAGGTCAAACTTTCCAATCCACTTAAATCGGTTAAAGCAGCATTATATCTAATCCCCAAATCATCGCCAATAGAGGTTAAATTTTCCAAATCACTGAAATCGCTTAAAGCAGCATTATCTTCAATGATCAAATCATTACCAATAGAGGTCAAATTTTCCAATCCACTGAAATCGATTAAAGCAGTATTATCGTCAATCAACAAATCACCGCTAATTGAGGTTAAATTTTCCAAACCGCTTAAATCCGTTAAAGCATCATTAAATTTAATCGTCAATTCACCGCCAACTGAGGTCAAATTTTCCAGACCATTTAAATTGATTAAAGCATTATTACCCCAAATAACCAGACTGTCAATTGAGGTGAAATTTTCCAAACCGCTTAAATCCGTTAAACCATCATTTCCAGAAATCCTCAATTCACCGTCAATTGAGGTCAATTCCAAACCACTTAAATCCGTTAAACCATCATTATTCCCAATAATCAGATCGTGAATTGAGGTCAAATTTCCCAAACTACTTAAATCGGTTAAAGCAGCATTTCCCGAAATACCCAGACTGTGAATTGAGGTCACATTTCCCACACTACTTAAATCCGTTAAAGCAGCATTTCCCGAAATACTCAGAATGTGAATTGAGATAAAATTTTCCAAAACACTTAAATCCGTTAAAACATCATTTCCCGAAATACGCAGATATTCAATTGAGTCCAAATTTTCCAGACTACTTAAATCGGTTAAAGCATCATTATTCTCAATATCCAGACTGCTAATTGATGTCAAGTTTTCTAAACCACTTAAAGCAGTTAAAGCATCATTTCCCGAAATAAGCATACTGCGAGTTGAGGTCAAGTTTTCCAAACCACTTAAGTCCGTTAAATAATAATTTCTCGAAACAAACAGAAAGTCAATTGAGGTCAAATTTTCCAAACCACTTAAGCTGGTTAAACCGCCATTTTGCCGAATGCTCAGACTACCACCAACTGAGGTTAAATTGTCCAAACCACTTAAATCGGTTAAACCATAATTAGCCCAAATATCCAGAACGTCAACCGAGGTCAAATTTTCCAAACCACTCAAACTGGTTAGACCGGCATTTTCCCGAATCCACAGATTACCACCAACCGAGGTCAAGTTTTCCAAACCACTTAAATCCGTTAAAGCATTTCTCGAAATACTCAGATCGTCAACCGAGGTCAAATTTTCAAAAGCACTTAAAGCAGTTAAAGCCTCATTTCTCTCAATAAACAAACCGCCAATTGAGGTCAAATTTTCCAGCCCACTTAAATCCGTTAAAGCATTATTTCTCGAAATACTCAGATCGTCAACCGAGGTCAAATTTTCCAGACCACTTAAATCGGTTAAATCATAATTTCTCCAAATTTCCAAACGACCAATCGATTCAATTGGCGGTAGATTACTTAAATCAGTAATATCAGAAGTGCCCGACCAAACACCTATCCTCAATTCACCGATAATTTCTGTGCAAGCAGGATAATCAGCAGCAAAATTATCAACTTCAAGTTGCGTCCTTAAATTAATATTTCCATTCGGGCATTGCGCTTGAATGGAACAATAAATCAATAAAAACAAAATAAATAACACCAATTTTCTCATAATAGATTAATTTATATTCACGTTTCGCTATGCCTGCGTACCGATGACTTTAGCCATCGCACAACAATACAGCACTTGACGGCTAAAGTCGTCAGTACAGGTCTTTTAAATTGTTTTTTTATAAATTTTAATTATTTAAAATATTGTTTTAGCGAAACATGAATTTATGAGTGAAAAAAAGTGTGTGGTTGTAGTATTTCAAAGATGCGACTATTTATCGAATAAAAAAAGTAACAGTTTGGTATATTTTTACAAATCAAACATTTTTTAATAAAAAATCCCCTCAAAATGAATGAATTATCATTTTGAGGGGCAATTTTTTTTATACTAAAAATACATTTACATCTTAATAAGTCGCTTGCTGATGACTTCATTTTCTATTTGAATGGAGATAAAATACACACCTTGTGCCTGATGCGAAATATCAATCGAAGGGTCGTTTTGCATTTTACCTTCTCGAATGATTTGTCCTGATGTGTTGTGGATTTGGTAAGTGCCTGTGGAGATACCTTGCACAGTAAAAACACCTGAATTGGGATTGGGTAAAATATTAAAATCATAAGAATGGTCAGGCGTTTCAGTAGAAACTGTCGGCAATTCGCTGACCATGATACTTTGTACCGTATTGGTGATGACAGGCGGATTGAGGTCGAAGTAAATCCCTGCCGAATTGGTAATGGGTGTCTCCTCTGCAAGTCCGTCGAATGGACTGATGAGGTAATTGACGTAGCCCTGACTTGCATCAAAATTGGAGGTAGAATCGGGTAGGAAAATATCTCGGAACTCAAAGGTCAAAATACGCTCGTCCTCATTCAAAATGGTGTTCAATAGGTCAGCATGGCTACTGCCCAAAACTCTGAATGTAGTCAGGTCAAGATTCGCATCAAGCGTATCGCGTATGACGACATCGTAAGCAACATCATTGCCTGTATTCTGAAAGCGAATGGTGTAAATAAAGTCTTCTTCAAACAAGACATAATCGCCCTCGCGCTTGGGATTGACGAGTTTATCATTGGGGTCGTAGGAGCAGCGGACTTCGGGGTCGTATCGAAAACCTTCGGAAGTATCATCGCCATTAGCATCCGTATATTGCGAAAAAGCACCAAACAGTAATCGCTCACCCAAGTCAAAATCCGGCGGACCGGGTACGGTGATCGCTACGTTTTTAATGATAGATTGTCCCGGATACAAATCGGTATAATACCAACCGTAAGTATCGAAATCCGCAATGACGGTATCGGGTTCGTGAATGAAGTTAAATGCGGGAATGGCATCGTCTATGGTGAGCCACATAATGCCGCTTGCTATGGTGGTGCCGAGGTTTTTGGTGGTGACATTCATAGTGATTACTTCATTACAACGTGTATTCGGTGAGTTTATAGTTGTTTGAATATGAGACACTTGCTGTGTGGGGTAGATGCCGAAGGTAATCGTAGCAATTTCGCCTTCTGCGAGACTAAGGAAATAATTTGTGGAGTCAGTGGTGAGTTGCCAATTTGAGTTATTGGCTTCATCGAAAGTGACTGTATAGCTTCCCGGTGCAATATAAAATATACCATCATTTTGTGTGTAATATGAGTTATCGCCCGGTGTTATCAGAATGGAAATATCGTAGTAATTCGGTTCGTTTGATTCTTGAATTTTATTTTGGTTAATATCATAAAAAGCAGCAACTTGTATTTTGGGAATAAAATCACAGGCATCTGATATTTCAATAGAATTATTGCAGCCGGGAGCGTTATCGAAGATAGCCGTACTGCCTCCGTTTTCTATATGGCTGCAAATGGACGGAAAGTTACAAACAGATAACATTTGATTACCAATAATATCTAAAGTTATGATTGTGCTGTAATCAAAATTTTGCAAGCCACTCAAACTGTTCAAAGTCATATTATCCTGAATCAATATAACACCTTCAATTGAAATGAGATTTTCCAAACCATTAAAGTTAATCAGGCTGTCGTTATCATCAATCCAAAAATCACCCGCTACCGAAATGAGATTATCTAAACCACTAAAATCGACCAAATTATCATTCTCACTAACTCTTAATTGACCTCCGATTGAACTTAGGTTATTCAAGCCGGTCAAGCTATTTAAATTCGTATTATCTTCGATACTTAAATAACTTCCAATCGAACTTAGATTTTCTAAAGCATTCAAATTCAATAAATTATCATTGTCTGAAATATTTAAATGACCTTCAATCAATATCACATTTTCCAAACCACTCAAACTAACCAAATTCGGATTATTAAAAATACCTATACCGCCAATGAAGGTAATTTGGTTCAATGGACTCAAATCAGTAATATCGGAATCACTATTCGTACCTATCTGCAAAACATCGGCTATCTCAGTACAAGTAGGGTAAAGTGCAGCAAAATTATTTATATTAGCCTGTGTCTCAAAAGTAATATTTCCTTGCGGACACTGCGCTTGTGTGAGCCCAACACAAAAAAGAACAGCGAAACAAAAAAGGATTATTTTTTTAAAAAAAATCATATTCATATTTTATTAATAAAAAAAGCCATCAAAACAAATTATTTTGCTTTGATGGCTCGAAGTTATCAAAAATATGTGACCGAAAGTTAGTTGATTTTTCGGAACATTACAACATTATATCAAGCATTCTTCAAATTCTCCCCCACCTGATTCCAGTCAATCACGTTAAAGAAATTGGCGATATAATCACCGCGTTTATTCTGATGTTTCAGATAATAAGCGTGTTCCCAAACGTCGATACCAAGAATGGGCGTACCCGATTTTTCGACCAAATTTTTCATCAGCGGATTATCCTGATTAGGTGTCGAACTGACGAATAACTTGCCGTCACTCCCCTTCGACAGCCATGCCCAACCCGAGCCAAATCGCGTCTTAGCTGCTTTATCAAATTGCACTCTGAATTTCATAAAATCACCGAACGTTGTATTAATCGCATCTGCCAAATCGCCCGTTGGTTTGCCACCGCCTTTGGGTGACATCACGCTCCAGTATAGCGAATGATTGAAGTGTCCACCGCCATTATTACGCAATCCCGTGCTTGTTTTTCTATCATTTAAACCTGCAAGAATCTCCGTTAAAGATTTTCCGCTTATCTTTGCATCTGCTAAGGCTTTATTAAATTTTCTGACGTAGCCCGCATGGTGTTTGTCGTGATGAATCTCCATCGTGCGTGCGTCGATATTCGGTTCAAGTGCTGCAAAATCATAGTTTAGCTTTGGCAGCGTGAACGTACCATCGGCATTCGCTGTTATAGCATTGGAGGTTTTCGGTTCGGATGAATTGCAGCCAATAATAGGTGTTATCATCGTACCGGCAGTGACCACTCCGGCAACTTTTAAAAATTCGCGTTTATTCATAGTGAAATGTCTTATTTTTGTATTGCCCAAAGTTAAACATTTTTTAAATAAAAATAGAATGGAACGCAGATTTGGCAGATTTAACGGATTTACACAGATTTTTTGGTTTTAGGCTAAAATTCGGACTTCATCTTAAACCTATAAGGTTTTCAAAAACCTTATAGGTTTGATTTCCAGAACTTTAACTATAAAAAAAATCCGCGTTAATCTGTCGAATCCGCTATATCTGCATTCTATCAAATATATGTCAAATACAACAGAACTAACAGTAGAAGGTATGACTTGTGTCAATTGCGCCAAAAGCGTTGACCGTTTGCTCACCAAAAAGGGCATGGAAGAGGTCTATGTCAACTTCGCGACCAAAGAAGTCCGCTTTCAAAATAGTGCTGCGGTAAGTATCGAAGAAGTCAAATCGGATATTACACGACTTGGCTTTGAGGTCGTGGACGAGCATCTCCCCTACTCTACCCTTTGGACTTTGGAACGCAAATTTTTGTTTGCGTTGGTTTTTACTTTACCACTTTTTGCTCACATGTTTATCCCCTGGAAACCACTGCACAACCATTGGATTCAATTAGCTTTGTGCCTACCTGTTTTCGCACTTGGAGTGTGGCATTTCGGGCGCAGTGCATGGACATCTATCCGCAATGGCTTCCCGAATATGGACGTGCTGATTTTTATGGGCAGTACAGCGGCATTTGTCTATAGTTTGTATGGTTCGCTGGCTGGTTTGGGGCATGATTTTTTGTTTTACGAAACGAGCGCGATGATTATTACACTTGTTCTGTTAGGTAATTTATTGGAAAAACGCGCCGTAGCCCGAACCACCACCGCTATTAGCGAACTTACAAAATTACAAGTTCAAAAAGCACGAAAAATAGTAGGCACAAACATCATAGAAGTTGATGTAAAAGACCTTAAAACAGGCGATATTTTGCAAGTCAATGAAGGTGATAAAATTCCTGCGGACGGAGAGATAATCAGTGGAACAGTCAGTATAGACGAGTCGATGTTGACTGGTGAAAGCGAACCAATTTTGAAGGAAAAAGGAGCTGTGGTTGTTGGTGCTTCGCTCGTTAATTCGGGCAATATGCAGATGCGTGTCACCGCTACAGGACCCAATACCATTCTTGCACAAATCATCGAACTCGTCAAATCTGCACAAGCCGATAAACCTGATATTCAACGACTTGCAGATAAGATTAGTGCTATATTTGTTCCGGTAGTATTGGCGATTGCTGCGCTGACTTTTGTATTGTCTTATTTTATTTTTGATATAAATTTTCAAGATGCGATGCTGCGTAGTATTGCCGTCATGGTGATTTCCTGCCCTTGTGCGATGGGCTTGGCTACGCCTACGGCAGTGATGGTTGGTGTAGGTCGCTTGGCACGCAATGGCATCCTGATTAAAGGCGGTCAAACCCTCGAAGTTTTTTCTACTATTAAAAATATTGTTTTTGATAAAACAGGCACACTTACCACAGGAAATTTTAAAGTAAAAGACATTCAGTGTTACCACAATTATTCGGAGAATGAGGTGAAAAATATTGCCCTTCAATTAGAAAAACACTCCTCCCACCCTATCGCCCGCTCACTTGTACGCGAATTTTCTAATATTAGTATGAATGATAATTTTAAATTAGAAAATATAAAGGAAGAAAAAGCTGTCGGAGTAAAAGGAAATGATGACAAAGGAAACGTTTTTGAAATCGGCTCATACCGCATCGCACAGCACCTTACTGCTGATGACAGCCACCATATTTACCTCCGCAAAAACGACCAAATCATCGCTACGATTGACATTCAAGATGAATTAAAATCAAATACCACTGAGACGATAGATTACCTCAAATCACAAGGTATGAATCCCATTATTTTGAGTGGCGATAAGCAAGCGAAAACCGCACAAATTGCAAATGACTTAGGTATCAACGAATTTTATGCAGAGCATTTGCCGGAAGAAAAATTGCGACTTATCGAAAAATTGACTAAAGATGCACCTACGGTTATGGTTGGCGATGGTATCAATGACGCACCTGCCCTTGCGAAGGCTACGCTTGGTGTTTCGCTCGGCAATGCTTCGCCGGTAGCCATTCAATCTTCCGAAATTATTTTATTGAATGACCGTTTGGATTATCTGCAAAAAGCAGTAAAAATTAGCCGACATACGTTATTGACGATTAAACAAAATCTCTTTTGGGCATTTGCCTACAATATTGTAGCCATTCCGGTAGCAGCACTCGGCTATCTCAACCCGATGTGGGGTGCAATTTTTATGGCATTTTCAGATGTGGTGGTGATTGGTAATTCGTTGAGGTTGAGAGGGAAACGGATTGATGCGTGAACTTTAGGTATTTTAAGTAGTTAGACAAAAATATCTGACTACTAAGCGCACTAAGAACACAAATGTCGAATGAACCTCGTTCTTCAACGGGGCAGGCTACAATAAGAAAAATAAGATAATGTAAATAATTCATTATTAAATACTTATAAACACTTTGTGGTTCTTCTGGGTGCGATTCGTTTTTGTATCCACTAATATTCTTGATTATCACTATTTTATGAATTTTAAATTAACTTGACAATATTATATTCTAAAAATAGTAATATATTTATGTTTAGGATGGAATATTTTTTCCGAATTTGGGCTAAAACTCGTCAGACATTTTCAAAATCTACCGATGAACTCATATTTTCCGACAAAGTTTAAATGTCTGACGAGTTTTAGCCCAAATTCAAGCCCAATGCCGTCCATTATTGAATAAAAGGTAGTCCTTTAGATTAATGCTAACTCATGGCGACTTTCCTTGCATTTTGAAAATGCAAGGAAAGTTTGAGCATTACATTTATAGCACTACCGAATAAAAATTAAAAATGAGCATGGGTACAAAAACGAATCGTACCCGATTCTTCTGCATATTTTGCGGAAATTATATTTAATAATTATATATTCGTTATAAAATACTGACGCTTGTTTTTAAATGATAGTTTGGAAACAAGATAAAGTCGGCGGACATTTACAAATGTCAGGCGACAGCATTTTTGCATTTTATTAAAATACAACACATTACACAGTTTAAATAAATAAAATGTTTTAAAATATAACGAAGATACATCTCGCCTGACATTTTAAAAATGTCCGTCGAGTAGGCACCTCCCAGACTAAAAATAAAAACACATATAATTCCCGTAAGATATGCAGTTGAGCCCACTTTGTGAACTCTACGCCTATTCGATTTTAGTGTTCTTAGTGCGCTTCGTGGTTCAAATATTGTTAGTTTATTTTTGTTTTATTACTTATGTGATAATTTTGTGTATATTTGTGAGTATGAAGCAAGATACGATATTATTATTAGCAAAACTTTTGATTTTATCGCTGCCGCTTCTTATGCTGAAACTTTTAAAGATATATAAGCAAAAATGAATACTGACTCTACACCAAATACCGAAAAATCATGGAATGATAAAAAATATGACCAACTGCTGAACGAGTGGAATGAATTGCAGAAAACGCCGAATGAAAATCTGAGAATGCAAGCTAATGTTGCACTTACAATAGGTTCGTTGGCACATCTGATGTCCAAATTGGAAGATGCTTTGAAATATTCCGAATTAGCTCTCGCACTCACTAAGCGTCTGGGAAAAATACCGGAGCAAATCGGAGCCTTAACTGCCATAGGAAAAATATATGCAGCTAAAGGTGATTTGAACGAAGCATTGGAGTATTTCCAGAAAGCATCAACTATTAATGAAAGTATCAAAGACAGCCAATTACAGATGTTGTTGGATACTAATTTCGGTATGATTTATAATGTAAAAAAAGATACTGAAAAAGCACTGATTCACTTTAAAAAATCACTTCGCATAGCCGAACAAACAAATAGTATTAGCGGACAAGCAGGCAACCTGCTCAACATCGGCGGATTGTATGTCCAACAAGGCAAAACAGACGCAGCAATGGAACATTATCAGAAGTGTTTGGAGAAATATAAAACAATTAACAGTTTGATGGGACAAGCTCATGTGCTGAAAGATATAGGATTGCTTCATGTCCAACAAAACCGACTGGAATATGCTTTAAAATGTTACGATACTGCGCTGAAATTTTATACTGCCGAAGGATATACAATAGGGCAAGCTAGTGTACTCAGCTACATCGGAGAGCTTTATGAGCGCAATGAAGATTTCGACTTCGCATTAAATCATCTGCAACATGCACGCGCCCTTTATATCAGTGTCGGTGCCGAAAATCATCCCGAAGCTCTGGCTATCAAAGAGAATATTTTACGTATTAAAGCCCAATCCGGCTAACCCAAATTCAAAGACAAACCCTCCACATCATATAAAAACTCTGCTGTATGGATACTTGATGTACGCAAATCTTCATAAGTCATTTCCATACTGGTGTCCAGTTTTTCGATAGTCGTAACGCTGACGGTACGCAAAAAACCACGCTCGGTACGCAGGTCGGTGATGGGATTACCGTCTCCGGCAGTTTTATGAAAATTTCGGATGCTATCTTTCTGGTAATCAGCATTTTGTGCCAACCAATTATCAAACCACGCTTGGCGTTTTTGGTGCATGACATCATCGTATAAGGTTGCCGACGACCAAATCTGCGGTTCATGTGCGAGCGATTTGACATGCCGTTCTTGTCCATCCCAACGCAATTCCCAACGACGCAAACCCGCCTGCCAATCAAAAGCAACAATCGTAAAAGGTTCTATATTATCCAGTAAATAATTATGCAGAAAATCCTCAAAATCATTTGCCGTCAATGCGTCTAATACCACTTGTCCGCGACTCATCCGGTAAGGTAATTCGCGCTTATGAAGTACAAAAGCACCATTCATCAGACAAATCACCCGTCCGTTTTTTTCCATACCAATCCAAGTACCGCCTGCCTCGCCATCCTTTGGAAAAATCAGGTTTTTTCCAGCAACAGTATAGGTTTTGGGAGCAAGTGCGGGTTTCCGCTTCACGCCCTCGTCACGATTGGAGGTGAGTATAAAATTGTCGCCGTTGAGCGGCAAATAGCTTACTGTGCACATGCCTCGCGGTATTCAATGGTGGAAGGAGCAACTCCAAGATTCGGGTCCACATCAAAGTCAGGGAAATGTACCCGTAAACCCATTTTTACAATCGCCAAATGATGTATCGAATGCTCAAAAGCATACAACAATTCTCGTCCGACAGAAGAAGTCATGGCTTCGCCATTCGGTTCGTCGGGAGCATTCATACCTTGCAAGACTTTGACAGCTTGGTATAGATCCAATGCGTGAATACCCGAAATCAAATCACAAAAACAATTGTCGCAATAATGCGTTTCGGTTTGTATGCGTAGGTCTCGTTCGCGCTTATCATAATTGATTAAACCTTCTTTGGCACCGCTAATCAGGCAAGCATAAAAACCATGTATATGACGGACATGTTGACCAATTGTACTGTCGGAAAATACCTCTAAAGGTTGGGCATACATTTCATCGTTAAGTCTGTGCAACAAGTCACAAACCTGTTGGATAATACCTTCTGCATCTTGTTTTAAATTCATATTTTTCTAGTAAAACTTTGTAAAGATAACTGGACTTTGGACATTGGGAAATTAGGTAAAACACTCACTATCAACAACTTATGTTAATTTGTATTTATATAAAATTAATTTTATTGTAATTTTTATTCTACTGATAAATAACAAATTATGTCTTCGTTAGCCTAATTTCCCAGTTACCTAATGTCCAAAGTTCAGTAAAGATAAGCATTAAACGCTTTGTTTTAAATATTTTAGTTCTCTAAAGCGCGAAATTCTATAAATATACGCATTCTATCTGTCCATTTGCAGACGTTTTGTCTTATTCAAAAAAATTAGAAAACAGAAACCATACCAATCCTTGAATAATTTTATAAACAATCTCAATCATAAATTGTATATTTGTTCTTGTAAAAAAGTTCATGGCTGATAGTTCATGGTTCATAGTTGATAATATCTATGAATTTCGTTCTACTTCACGTTGTTCTGTCAACTATGAACTATCAACTATGAACCATGAACTATCAGCCATGACAGCAATTAGCACTTTAGTACCTTCGCAGACGGCATATATCGCCGAACTCGTTGAAAAACAACGCAAATACTTCGCCGGCAATGCTACGAAAAATGTTGATTTTCGCATTCAACAATTAAAAAAATTACGCGAATTAATTATCAAAAATGAGCGTGTATTTCTGGATGCACTCTACAAAGACCTTCGCAAATGTGATACGGAAGGCTACCTCACCGAGATTGGTTTTGTACTGAATGATTTGGACGAAGCCATTGCTCATACCAAGAAATGGGCAAAGCCCAAATCTGTGCCTACGCCATTGTTTCATGCCAAAGCATCAAGCCATATACAGTCCGAACCTTACGGCAATGTCTTGATTATTGCACCTTGGAATTACCCCTTTCAGTTGCTGCTCGCACCAATGGTCGGTGCGATGTCTGCGGGCAATACGGTGATTGCCAAACCTTCGGAATATGCTCCGCACACCGCTAAGGCAATAGCTGATATGATTGCTAATAATTTTTCGGAAGAATATATCGCCATAGTCGAAGGAGCAGTACCCGAAACACAGGCTCTGTTGAATGAAAAATTTGACTATGTATTCTTTACAGGTAGTACCGAAGTGGGGCGCATCGTATATCAGGCAGCCGCCAAACATCTGACTCCCGTCACGCTCGAACTGGGCGGCAAAAGCCCCTGCATTGTGGATGAACGGATACACATTCCATACTCTGCCAAGCGCATTATGTCAGGCAAATTGATGAACTGCGGACAGACCTGCATTGCACCCGATTACCTGTTGATACACGAAAAAGTGAAGGACGATATGGTGGCGGAAATGAAAAAACAAATTGAGGCTTTTTACACCAAAAATCCGCAAGAAAGTGAGGATTACGGACGCATTATCAATAAAAAACACTTCAACAGACTCAAACGCCTAATGGATAGCGGACAAGTGATTTACGGCGGTCAGACGGATGAAGATGATTTATATATTGCTCCTACCCTATTGGATGATGTGGCGAAAGATGACCCTGTGATGCAAGAAGAAATCTTCGGTCCTATCCTTCCGATTTTGACTTATTCGCGCCTTGAAGATGCCATTCAATTTATCAATGAACGCTCTAAGCCGCTGGCATTATACATGTTTTCAAAAACACAAAAAAATATCGACAAAGTGATGACCGAAACCAGTGCAGGCGGCGTGAGTATCAATGATACTCTGATGCACATCGCCAATCCTAATCTACCCTTCGGCGGTGTGGGCGACAGCGGCATTGGTGCTTATCACGGAGCAGCTTCTTTCGATACATTTTCACACAAGAAAAGCATCCTGCACAAGTCATTTATACTTGATGCACCTGTACGGTATGCGCCTTATGCGAAGAATGAGAAATTATTACGAAATATGTTGAGATATCTTAATAAATAAAAAATTATTTTTATTATTATTTAAAATAAATTATGTAATTAATTCATTTTTAAAATAAAGAGCAAATTTTAGGCTACCCATCTAACGTTGGACACTTTGATAATCAGCGAGTTACAAACACATTGAAATTCAAGTGATTGTAACAACTATGAACTATGAACTGTCCAACCATGAACTGATAGTCAAATTTTACTCGCCTTGCATTTTGAAAAATGCAAGGCGAGTAGGCTTCCCGATAACTTATAATATCGTAAGATTTTCAAAATGTCTGACAGGTTTTAGCTCAAATTCCAAGTGTAATTTTTTTACATGCGACTAACACAAAATGACACCAGTGAAAAAAATACTTTTAACCATATTATCCATTTTTATAGCCCTTTTTTCCACTGCTCAAATATCTTATGAAAATAGGATTGAATTTGAACTTAAAGACGGATATTCGGGAGAACGCATTATCCAATGTGGAGAAAACGGCTTCATTATACGCTCAAGAAAAGATAAAAATTCGGGGAGCGATATTGTCCGAAAATATGAATTATTCGATACCAATTTGCAAGCTGTAAAGACCCAAGAAATTTTGATACATAAAAAATTCAAAGTCTCGGCTACTCATTATACGGATGATTATATTCATACATTATACACAAGTAATAAAGGTAAGTATATTCTTGTGGCGCTTACGATGCCTTCTTTAGAAGTAAGGACTGTAAAGGGTAAATTTCCTTCCAAAGCACTTGCAACAAACATGGAGACGATTGGTGATTATGCTTTTTTGAAAATGTCTAAAAATGATGAGGTCTTTCCCTTGCATGGACTTCCTAAAAAATCAGAACACCTTTTTGCCATTAACTGGAAAGAGGATGAAAAGACAGCTGATTTAGATGTTTTAGATGATTTTAATGCCCGAAGAACCTCTATAATCAGTATGCAATCCGGTGATAATGAACTCATAATACATGCAGAGGGCAGAAGGTGGACGAATACAGAGGATTATATGGTGTATTTTGATGATACAGGTAAAAAACTGGAAGAGGTGAAGCTCAATACAGATTATGATATTGTGAATATTTCTACCAACAAACTTAGTTATCATCAACGAGTGCTTACCGGAACTTACGGAAAAGGGGCATATTCAGATGGTGTATTTTTTAGTATCAATAATAATATAACTTCTTCCAATATTCATAAATTTACGGATTTAGATCATTTCTTTTCATATCTGAATGTAGCAAGACAAGGATTTATCAAAAGAAAAAAGGAGAAAAAAGAGCAAAAAGGTAAGGATTTCAAAAAGAGTTATCTAATGGTAGCACATGACATCATGCCTTTGGACGATGGTTATTTATTGATAGCAGAAGCCTGTTATCCAACCCACAGAACTATCCCCAATTTGGCTTATAATCGGGAAATACAACCTGCTGTGGGAGTTCAAATCAACCTCAATCGTTCAGCCAATACCGACTACCTCAATAGAAGGTCACAGACAGCTTACTCCACTATTTTTGATGGTTATCAATATACACATGCAATAATATTAAAATTTGATAAGGAAGGCAATAAAGAGTGGGACCAAACATTTAGGATGCGGGTAATACATAAGCCTTATCTGCCCATAAAATTTATACATACCACAGAAAAAAATAATAATGGTATCAAACTTATTTTCAATACGGGGCAGTTTATTATCTCAAAAAATATCCGTTATGACGGAAAAATTCTGCAAGACGATACATACGAAGAAATAAAAACAATCTACGAGGCTGACAAAGAAATGTGGACATCTGCCACTGTCAATCATTGGTACAATAATTATTTCATCGCTTATGGATGGCAGAAACTCAAAAATAAAGAAAACGAAGAAGTCAAAGGAAAACGCAAAGTCCTCTTTGTCAATAAAATTAAATATGAATAAAATCTTTGTCACCAATACCACAACACAACGAAACTACAACACTACAATACTAAATAACATGGAAGAATTAACACCAACAGAAGGTCATAAGTATCAACCGGAGGAAAACCCAATCACACCACCTGTCGAAGTACCGCAGGAAGTACCCGAAGCGGAACAGGTCGTCGCGCCCGCAGAGGAAGAAGCGCAATGGGGCAGAAACCGGCTCAATGTTGACCCTATCAGCGATGCCGTTGACCGTATCAAAGACGAGATTCATAAGGTCGTCATCGGGCAGGAAAATATGCTGGATTTGCTCGTCGTAGCCATGCTATCGGGCGGACACGTATTGCTTGAGGGCGTTCCCGGTATCGCCAAGACCTTGACTGCCAAGTTGCTGGCACAGACCGTTGATACGGGTTTTTCGCGGATTCAATTTACGCCCGACCTCATGCCGAGCGATGTGGTGGGTACGACGGTTTTTAATATGAAAACTTCGGATTTTACCTTCAATCAAGGACCGATTTTTTCCAATATCGTCCTCGTAGATGAAATCAATCGCGCACCCGCCAAGACGCAATCCGCTTTGTTTGAGGTCATGGAAGAACAGCAAGTCACCATCGACGGCACGACCCACAAAATGAGTTTCCCATTCATGGTACTCGCCACACAAAACCCTATCGAACAGGAAGGCACTTACAAATTGCCCGAAGCGCAGCTTGACCGTTTTCTTTTTCGCATCCTCCTCTCCTACCCTTCGCTCGAAGAGGAAATTGAGATACTCGAACTCTTCAAAGATGACTTCTCCAGCAAGGTCAGCGCAGATGTAAAAACCGCTGTCACTGCCACCCAACTCGCCGAATACCGCGAACTCATCGAGCAAGTCCACATACGCCCGGAATTGCTGAAATATATCGCCGAAATCATCCATAATACCCGCAATAATGGCGACCTTTTCTTAGGTGCATCGCCACGCGCCTCACTCGCCATCATGCGTACCGCCAAAACAAAAGCCGCCATGAGTGGGCGCGACTTTGTAACGCCCGATGATATTCGTTTTGTGGTATCGCCCGTGCTGAATCACCGTATTATCCTCACGCCGGAACGCGAGATGGAAGGCTTTACTGTGGAGGATGTGATTGGGGATATTTTGGAGAAGATTGAGGTGCCGAGGTAAGGAAGTTTAAGTTTAAGTTACGCCAAAAAGTATGCATTGGAATGAAAAAATAGATGTGATGAAAAAAACTTTTTCGGACGAAGAGTTTTCTGTTCCACACATCGACAGAAAACGGATTTTAATAGAAATCGAAAATAAGTTCATCGCTCGTTCATATGATTACTATAGTCTCAATAATCATAGCATCACATTTGGTGAATGGTGGGATAATATTGATAAACCCATTGAAATAAATACTCGCTTACAGTATTCCGAAATACTGGATATATTAATTTTACCGAATGAAGATGTTTGGATTGCTGCTGAATTTCACCATGGATATATTCTGATTTATAAGGCAAAATTAAAAGCATTAAAGTACTTAATCGATATTGGACGCACTTGGGCGAGTAAGTTTCATCTCATTGGAGTAAAATACGATTGCATGTTTAGCCTTAACATTACAAATAATATTACTCAAATTAAAATAGCTGATGACAATCAGACGTTAAAAAGGAGGTTGGTGAAATCTATATGACAAAATAGGAGCATCATACCAAGAAAAATTACATCATTTTAAGCCCTAATACAAATTCTGCCCACTGTGCAAAAACTCATCCTATTTTGCTTTTTATTGACAGTCATTTTTTCCTGTAAAAATGAGGAAAAACGCCCATATTGCCCACAAAACCCTGATGAACGAGGCAAGAAAGTCATCAACTACTATTTGAATGATTCTATTTGGGTAGATTACAGCCGACAAGTCAAAAATTTTCCAACATCAGAAAAGGATTCGGTATATCGTTTTCGTGGAATGAGTGGTTGGGGGACATTTGATTTTCTTTGCTCTGTTTACAATTCAGATGGTGGATATTTACTGGAATTAACTCACGAAGATTTATCTCCTGCGGGAAAAGATGATAAAAGTGTTATTAGAACAACGACTCCCATCACACGAGACTTATGGAATGACTTTGTATATACGATTGATACACTAGGTTTTTGGTGTGAGGAATACGATATGTTTAAGCGATTTGACATAACATCCATTGATGCTGATGTGTTTTTTACGATTGCAAAAGAACAGGATAGTATGCGTGTAGTAAAATGGCAACTTGCCCCAAGAAGCCAGTACAAAGATCCTGATTACGAGAAATATAAACAAACAACGGATTCTTATATTAGATTAATTTCCAAAGGATTAAGAGCCGGGAACTATCCACTTGCAAAAGGAATAGTAGAGTATAAAAAAGATGGAGATAGCATAAAGATTCAAGCCTATAATTGGCGATACGAATATTATTTATTGGAGGACGTTGACATTATTTTTAATGGAAAAAGTCTTATAGATAATAATGGTTTTGGTATAATGAAAATCCACAAATCAGATTTAGATACATTGAAAAGCATACAATTCGTAGAACAGTATCACGATGGCACGATACGTACCTTCTATCCCCACGAAATAAAAGAAATCAAACCGAAATAATTTTATGTGAAACATTTGAAAAATCCCTATCTTTATCAAATGAACACAAAGCAAAGCCAATTCCTATTTCTCCTCTCCATCATCATCTTGCTTGCTGCATATGTAAATGCCTCTTCTCCTACACTCACCGGGCAAATAAGTGTTCATAACTTTCCCGATATTTGAGCGAAGTATTCGAATAATCCGTATCTTTACAAAAAAGAAAACATGAGTACAACGCAAATCATAGCAACAATCCGTCAACTGCCTATCGCAGAACAACGGCAAATTGCTCACGCCATTCTCAAAAATACAGAAGTACAAAACTCTGTAAATGAGACACTTAATTCAGACGAAGAAGAAATAAGAAAATTTGTCTCCAACTCAGACGCATTTGAATTTTGGCAAGATGAGCGTGAAGATATTTATCAAGATTATTTGAAATGATACAAACAGGAGATATTGTACTTATTCCTTTTCCCTTTACAGATTTATCCAATGTAAAGGTCAGACCTGCCGTTGTCGTGACATTGACCAAAAATACACACCAAGATGCTGTCGTTTGCGCTGCGAGTTCCGTTATTCCAACTACACTTTCAGATAATGAATTTATCGTATCTTCCGGTGGAACAAATCAATTGAGGGCAATATCAGTCATCAAAGTAGATAGAATCGTCACTTTAAAACAGCAAAATATCATAGCCCAACTCGGTAATCTAAATGCAACGGAACTTCAAGTATTCAAAGAAAAATTTAAGGCATTGGTTGATTAGACCAAACCGAACGAAAATGAACACAAACCAAAGCCAATTCCTACCCATCCTCTCCATCATCATCTTGCTTTCTGCATGTGTAAATGCGCCTTCTCCCACACCCACCGCACAAATAAGTGTCCATGATTTTCCCGATATTTTAAACATCAAAGGCGTACCCGATTCTACTACCGACAGGGCGGTTTTTGCCTTTTCGGATTTGGGGGCATGGCATGGATACGCGCTTCCGGGTGATGAAGACAGGAAGCACACCGGCAGTTTTGTCGGACCATTTATTATGACACAAGACAATGGTATTTGGCTAAGTGATTGTCTTTCCAAAATGAATATCGTGGACACCAAAACCCAAAAAACAATCAATTTGCAAGCCGCAGAAGTGACAGCAAATACCGCTTTTCCGAATCGCCTTTATCAATCATTTCAACTCAAAAATCCGGCTTTATTGGTCGAAACGCAATTGATATTTGTGAGTAATCGGACGGCGGTTATCGAACTCGTCATTCAAAATAAAAGCAAGGACGATATAGCGGAATTGGCAATACAATGGACAGGAAATAGCTTTTTGAAGGAAGTCAGTTTTTCGCCACATCCCGAAGGTGTTTTGATTGATTTTGGTAAAAATAAAAATATCGGCTGGATTTCGGCACATTCAGAGGGCGATATTGATTTCGACATTCAGCCTGAACAATACACTATTCAAACGCCTCATGAACAATTGAAAACCAATGAAATATGGAAAACCTATCTCTCTCAAAGTTTTTGTTTTTCCGAAAAAGAAAGAGAAAATGAAGCGGTTATTTTGGAGGATTTTTTCGCAAATCCTAATTCATTTTTTACAAAAAATAAAAATCGCTGGAATGAAAATATCGCAAAAATCACTCAAAATTTGCACCCTGAATTTGACACCGAAGCCCATCGAAAAATCGCCGTAAAATGTCTGCAAACCTTACACAATAATTGGCGAAGTCCGGCAGGATTTCTGAAGCACGACGGTTTATTTCCGAGTTATAATTATGAGTGGTTCAATGGTTTTTGGTCTTGGGATAGTTGGAAACATGCCGTAGCGATAGCGCGATTTGACCCCGAATTAGCGCAAAATCAAATCCGTGCGATGTACGATTTTCAGGACGAAAAGGGCATGATTGCCGACTGCGTATATCGCGACAATAGCATCGAAGAGCATAATTGGCGCGATACCAAACCACCGCTTTCTGCATGGGCAACGTGGGCGGTTTTTGAGTACTCGAAAGACGAAAATTTCCTGCGAGAGCTATTCCCAAAAATCGAAAAATATCACAATTGGTGGTACAAATATCGGGACATCAATCAAAATGGCTTATGCGAATACGGCTCTACGGATGCCTCACTCGTAGCTGCCAAATGGGAAAGCGGTATGGACAATGCAGTGCGTTTTGATGATGTAAAAATCATTCCCAACGACTTGCAAGGCGGCTCCATGAATTGCGAAAGTGTTGACCTGAATGCCTACCTTTTTGCGGAGAAAAAATACCTCGCCAAGATAGCAAAGACATTGGCAAAACCCGACAAAGCAAAGCAATACGAAAGCGATGCCACACAACTACAACAAGCCGTTCACAAGCGATTTTATGACGAAGAATCGGGCTGGTTTTTTGATTTCGACTTGGCGAATAATGCGCCCATAAAAATATTCGGCTCGGAAGGCTGGACAGCACTTTGGACAAAGCTCGCAACACCCGAACAAGTCGCCCAAATCAAAAAAACAATGACCGACAGCACCAAATTTGCCACCTTCATCCCTTTCCCCACCCTCGCCGCCGACCACCCGAAATTCAAACCCGACGGCGGATATTGGCGCGGTCCGGTTTGGTTAGACCAAGCCTATTTTGCGATTCAAGGCTTGAAAAATTATGGCTACGAAACAGAGGCAATTCAATTTTCACATCAGCTGTTCGATAGATTGGAAGGACTGAAAAATGACGATTTGCCGATTCGGGAAAATTATCATCCGCATACGGGGAAAGGCTTGGAATCTAATCATTTTAGCTGGTCTGCGGCGCATCTTTTGATGTTGTTGGAGGGTGGTAATTAGTGACTGGTGATTAGTGATTGGTAAGCCGTTGGAAATCAATGTGAAACCTATAAGGTTTTTGAAAACCTATGGTATGCACACAAATCGACTTGGCATTGTTATTCAGTGTTTTATAAATAAAATATTTAACACTTGTAACTTTTGCCAAAATTCACAAAAACCCTTTAAAATCGTATTTTACACATTGTAAAAAATATTTATTTTTTGTCAATGGCGATTTGTGTGCATACTGTAGGTTTTTGAAAACCTTATAGGTTTGAGCGTCCGGCAAAACAGGCTGACAGCGAAATCGCCTGTACGGTAAAACATGAGGAAACCCTCCCGAAAAACCCTTATCACAAAAGCACAGGGTTTAAACCCTGTGCTTTTGTGATAAGGGTTTTTCGGACATCAGACTTCTATTTTTCAAAAAAATCTCGCCCTTTTGTGCAATTTGTTACACGCACCTGTGTCTTCTGTGTAATTTAAAATTTATTTATATTTTTACATTTAGTGAAAGAAACAAAATAACTTCGACAGCTATATGGTTTCTTTTACGCTTATTTTCCCCCTTGAAAACAGTTATTTATCCTCTCGGTTCAACCGAGACCCGCTTTCAAGAGGAAAACTAAGCGCAAAATAAGCTCATCAATCTGTCGAATTTATTTAATTTCTTTCACTTACAACCAATCTCTAATCACCAGTCACCAATCACTACTATGAAATACATCGCCACCACCTTCCCTATCCTACTATTTTTCGCTTTCGGATATGCACAAAACGAATATCAAAACCATGAGATATTTGCCATTAATAAGGAAGTGCCGCATCCGCAATTATTTCCTTTTGGCAGTGAAGCGGCTGCCTTGTTGAATGAGCAAGAAAACTCGCTGTGGTTTCAATCTTTGGATGGTTTTTGGAAATTTCATTGGGTCAAAAATCCGAAGGATAGACCTAAAGATTTTTATGCAGAAAATTTTGATGATAGCGATTGGGAATATTTTCCGGTGCCTGCCAATTGGGAAGTGCATGGCTATGATTATCCGATTTATTTGGATGAAAAATATCCCTTTACGACCAGCTATCCGAATACGCCGGAGGACTATAATCCGGTGGGTTCGTATCGCAAGGTGATTGAGTTGCCGGAAAACTGGGACGGGCGGGAAGTTTTTCTGCATTTTGGGGCGGTCAAATCGGCTTTGTATGTTTGGTTGAATGGTGAGGCGGTTGGTTTTTCGCAAGGGTCGAAAACACCTGCCGAGTTTAATATTACGAAGTATTTGCGGAAGGGAAAAAACACTTTGGCGATACAGATATTTCGTTGGAGTGATGCGAGTTATATCGAAAGTCAGGATATGTTGCGCTTGTCGGGCATCGAACGGGAAGTGTATTGGTACAGCACACCAAAAGTGCATCTTTGGGATATGTTTGCCACGACAAAACGCATGGCAGACCAGCCGAATGATTGGGTGTGGAATTTGGATTTATCTATTAAAAATTTTCATAATAAAAAATTTAAAAAACATAATATTGCTGTTAAATTACTTGATAATCAGAAAAATATAATTATCGAAAAAAATGTTAATGTAAATATTCAAAAGGAAATAACGGAACTCTCTTTTGAATTTTCAAATTTAATTTCTACATATCATATTAAAAAATGGTCGGCAGAAAAACCGCATTTATACCAAGTCATTATCACACATAAAAATGCTAATGGAGAGATGGTGGAAGTGCTTAGTAAAAAAATTGGTTTTCGGATAGTGGAAATAAAAAACGGGCAATTATTGGTCAATGATAAAGCCATTTATATCAGGGGCGTTGACCGACATGAAACGCATCCTTTGACCGGGCATGTGGTGTCTAAAGAGTTGATGTTGGAGGATATTCGCTTGATGAAACAGCATAATATCAATGCAGTACGCAGCGCACATTATCCGCATCATCCGCATTGGTATGAGCTGTGTGATGAGCATGGTTTGTACGTGATTGATGAGGCGAATATTGAGAGTCATCCGCTCGCAAATTCGGAGGAAACGCAAATCGGAAATGAGATGACTTGGCTGCCCGCACACCTTGACCGCACACAAAGGATGTTTCACCGCGACAAAAATCATCCGTCGATTATTATTTGGTCTTTGGGCAATGAAGCCGGGCATGGGAAGATTTTTGAAGCGACCTACGATTGGCTCAAAGCGAATGACGGCACACGCCCCGTTCAGTACGAACCCGCTGAAAAAGAACGATATACAGATATTTTTTGTCCGATGTATCCGCGTATTGAGAAGTTGGTTAATTATGCAAAAACGAATCCTGAACGTCCGGCGATTATGATTGAGTACTGTCATGCGATGGGCAATAGCGTCGGGAATTTGCAGGATTATTGGGATGTGATAGAGCAATATCCTTCCTTGCAAGGCGGATTTATTTGGGATTGGGTGGACCAATCGCTGGAATATACCAACGAAAAAGGCATCAAATATCTCGCCTACGGACACGATTATCACCCCGACCTTCCGACGGATGGTAACTTTCTGAATAATGGTTTGGTCAGCCCGTTTCGCGAAGCACATCCGCATTTGTATGAAGTCAAAAAAGTATATGAACCGATTAAATTTCGGGCAGTAAATGTGGATGAAAAGCAATTTGAAATTTATAATAAACACTTTTTTAAGACCTTAGATGAGGTGCATATCAATTGGTTGTTGCGGGAAGATGGTGTGGAGATTTTGACCGGAAGTTTGGGTAAAATGGAGGTTGCGCCGCAGCAAAAAAAGACCTTTACAGTGGATTTGGGGGATGTTGAATGGCAGTCGGGAAAGGAATATTTTTTGACCATAAATGCCGTCACCAATCAAGCATCGCCTTTGCTGCCTGCGGGACATCGCATCGCTTGGGAACAGTTTGCTTTGCCCACAAAATCTTCGCAAAAAATAGTTACAAATAAGAATTTTTCTAATTTAAATATGCAGCAAGAAAATGGGAATTTCAAAATCACAGGTAAAGATTTTCACTTGCTTATCGACTCGAAAAGCGGTGATTTTTTGGAGTATTATTTTAAAAATACACCTTTGATAATCAGTAGTCCGACACCTAATTTCTGGCGACCACCAACCGATAATGACCTCGGAAATGGGATGCACATACGGGCTGCCATTTGGAAAAACGCAGGACAAAAAGCCGCCGCCACCGCGACTAAACCCACATTTAAAGACAAAAAAACGATTGCTTATGAAGTAAAATACGAACTGCCCGATACGATAAATGCAGAGGTGCGGGTAGCTTATACGATTTCGGCAGATGGCGCGATTTTGATGGATTATCATTTCAAACCCAAGCGTACAGATTTGCCAAAAATTCCGAGAATTGGTATGCAAATGCGTGTTCCGGCTGATTTTCAATTTATGGAATGGTATGGGCGCGGCGCACACGAAACCTACCAAGACCGGAAATCTTCGGGCGAAATCGCACAGTGGAAAGGACAGGTTTGGGCGCAACTACACCGCTACTCGCGTCCGCAAGAAACGGGCAATAAAACCGATGTTCGTCGCATGTCGCTGACCAATAAAAACGGCATCGGTATCTTGGTCGAAAGCACCTCCGTTCCCCTCTCCATGAGTGCCTGGCAACTGGATATGGAAGCTCTCGATTTCGTGGCAGGAAAGAAAGGCGCGGCTTCTGCCTCCGGTTTAGTGCCTGTCACTTCCAAGCACGGCGCAGAGCTACTACCCGACGATTTTATCACTTGGAATATTGATTTTAAACAAATGGGACTGGGCGGCGATACCTCATGGGGACGACTTGTGCATGAGGAATATACGCTGCCGGTGAGGGAGTATCGGTATGCTTTTCGGTGGGTTGGGGTTGGGGAATAATCGTTAGGGGCTGAAAATATCGGCTTCGGTGCTTGGCGCGGTGTGCCGTATGAAGTGTTATTTATCTCACACCGTTTTTCTTCTCTTTTTTAAATTTCTCGTAGGCTTTTATCGCTTCTGTTAAAAATCTCTCATCAGAGTAAAAAGAAAAGTTTTCGCTTTTTGATGCTTTCGTATTGTATTTAGTTTGGGGTTCAAAAAGCGTCATTTGGTCAATTGAACCATTTGTTTTCTTTGCCTTTACATTTACGAAATCACCCATTTCTTCCAAACCTGAGAAAAACCTTTTAAAGATATTTTCTATTGCTTCCGAGCTGTTATCAACTCCAATCCATTTTCTATTTAGTTGATTTGCAACGTCTAATGTTGTGCCTGAACCAGAAAAGCAATCCAAAACAAAATCCCCTTCATTTGAGGAAGCATTAATTATTCGCTCTATTAAAAATGGATTTTTCTCTGTTGGGTATCCTGTGATTTTTATATTTTGATTTACTGAATCTTGTACATCTAACCATATATCTTGTACCGATACTCCTTTATCTATATCGAAATACACTTTTCTTCTTGGATTTCCTGTTGATGACCAATAAATATCACCATTAGCATCAAATTCGTCTAGCCTTTTTGGTGTGTATTGCCAATGCTTACCCTTTGGAGGCATCTTTCCACGCCAAGGTTTTCCTGTTTCTCCGTTTCTAATTCCCGGTGCATGTACCGGCACTTTCTTATACCTTCTACCTGTCTTTTCGTCAATGCAGGGATATTCTTTTTTCATTTTTTCTTCCGACCAAGGTAATGTAGCTCGATGCCAAGTGTAGTTGTCAGATTTAGAGTAGAAAACTACATAGTCAGATATGTTCCCATAGGTGTTTTTAGTATAATTCTTATTACTACATTTTTTACGTGTGATAAATCCTCTGAAATTTTTCGCTCCGAAAACCTCATCCAATATAAGTTTACTTTCAAAAATCATATTATTATCCAGATGGAGGTAAATAGACCCGTCATCAGTTAATAACTCTCTCAATAAAATCAATCTTCTTCTTAAAAATTCAATAAAATGGCTACCTATTAAATCGTCTTTGTATGAACTTTTCTGATTTCTTGAATAAAATACACTATTCGTTCCGTAAGGTGGGTCAATGTAAATTAGCTTAACTTTCCCCCGTAACTTTGTATCATGAATTAAATGTTTTAGCACATCTAAATTATCCCCATAAAAAAGTTTGTTTTCAGAGTCGTGTTCAAAAACCTCTGTATATTTTTCTGTAGGTTTTTCTGTAATTAATTTATTTTCAGGAGTCTTTCCTTTATAACAAATCTCGTAATCAAAACTTTCATCAAAACTTTCATCTGAAATTATTGATGTTTGGTTTTCCCATTTATTTTTAGTTATTCCCGTAGCCATGTTTTATGATTTTAAAAACTCCATTGTAATTCTTTCCATAATCATTCGTAAAGTCACTACTATAATATCATCCGAACTGTCCTCAATATAAGCATAATCATTCCACATAGAACCTAAAAGTAACCCCGGTCCGTCATTAACAAATATGATTTTTGTTCTTAAATCTTTTCCCTTCGCATACCCTAAAAGCTCATTTGCTGCATTTCTATTTCCTCCTGTTCTATCGTCCTCTTGTGCGCCTCCTCTATCTCCGTCATATCTTGCAAAACCAATTGCCAATATATCATCGCCTTCTTTTATCATGAAATCTGCCGGCCTGTCAGGTTTAGGGTAATCTTCAAAGACTTCTCCCAACCGAATATCTCTACCTGCTCTTTCAGGTCCTGAAATATCTAAATCAGGAAATTTGCTTCGTAGCAACTCAAACATTCTTTCTGTTAAATCATATCCTTTTTGTCCCCGACTTTTGTATTCCCAAAGCAAAGCACACAATGCTTCATCCGGGATTGGTCTCGAAAAAAATGCTTTTTGAACTTCTACGATTGGTCTAAATTGTTTGCCAAATTCTTCACAAATCCATTTTGCTTTGGTTTTCTTTTTGAGCATTTCAACTGGTGTACTCGGACTAACATATTTCCTGAAAACCCTTGCCAACTGAATTCGCATCCAAGGTTGCCTTAATTCGGTAGTGTACAAAAACAATCTTTCTGAACTTTCAGATTTCTTCAAGAATTGCCCAAATAATTCAAGAACAGGTTGGTAAAGATTGCAAGCATCAACTAAAATGTCAGGGTAATATTCTCCTGTTGCAAGGGTAATCCAATTTGCTCCCTCTTCTTTATAATCACTAAATTTCCTCATTTATTATCTTTCACGCAAAGGTAACCAATCATTGGTTCGTTTTGCTGTTTTTTATTTTTCTTTTTAACGGTGTTCAACTTCAAAATACACACAATATTGCGCTTTTACCTCTCAATATGGACATACATAACAATAAAATTATACATATTAAAATCAAATAATCACCAAAGTAGCAAGCCCCTTCAAAGTTAAATAACGCATACAAAGTTAGCGAATATTTCCATGTATCATAAAAAAATCTCGAACTCCTGAAAAATCAGAAATTCGGCATTGATTATTCTTTCTCCGGTGGAAGTTGGTTTTTAATCATTCTATCAAAATCACTTTCAAATAATCTGTCTTGAATGACTCTAAATTTATCGTATTCGCTTTCAGCTTTTAATTTAGCTTGAAGCATTGAAATTTTACCTTTATCTTTCAATATTGGGTAATCTGCTAATTCTAAGAATTGCACTAAAAATCTATCCCAATCTTTCATATTCATTACCTGTCTATTTCTGGCTCTGTTCTCTGCTAAGTCTAAATAGGAAGTAACTATGCGCTCTAATTCTTTAATATGTTCCGTATTTAAATAATTTTTGGCAATCGTTACATCGCTTTTTAAGATTTTTCCATCAGGTGCTTTTTTCCAAGTTTTTAAGCCCATATAGATTTTAGTGGCATCCGCTTCTGTATAGATAATTTCTGCTGCTGTTTTTCCGGTTATAGCCCAATGCAGTTTGTTTTGAACCGCAGCAAAAAACTGTTTGGTTATAGCATTCTTACTATCATAATCTGCTGATAAAGCATATATATCTGTTATTTTTTGGTATAAACGCCTTTCACTCAAACGAATCTCACGGATTCGTTCCAACATTTCATCAAAATAATCTTCGCCAAAATGTGTAATTTGCTTTAAGCGTTCATCATCCATCGTGAACCCTTTGATGATGTATTCATGCAAAATCTCAGTTGCCCATTTTCTAAATTCAATAGCACGCTGTGAATTTACTCGATAGCCTACTGCTGTAATGGCTTTTAGATTATAATAAGTTACAACTTTTTCTTGGGTTTTTCCTTCTATAGCACCGTGCTTAGTGGTGTGTCGGAATTCCCGACATACCACTTTTTTATCTAACTCGCCATCTGAAAAAATCTTTTTTAGGTGTTCTGTAATGGTAGAACGCCCTTTTTCAAAAAGTTCCGCAATCTTCTTTTGTGTAAGCCAAAGTGTTTTATCTTGATAAAATACATCAATATTTACTTTACCATTTTCGGTTTTGAAAATCACAAAGTTGTTTATCGGCTGTAGTCCTTCTTGTTCTTTTTTATTACTCATTTCGCTTTCTTTTTACGAGTCTTTTTTTGCCTGTCAAAAAGTGTATCCTTTTTCACCATTTCCTCATATTTTTTGAACAAATACTCCAAACGCTCAGTATCATTATTAAAAGGTTGTAAACAATATTAGAGCATCACTAACGTAAGCAAGTCCCTTCAAAGTTAAATCACAAACAATGTCATTAAGTTAAGAGATTTTTGCATTTACATTACCATAAAAAAAATATTTAATGATGCAAAAACGCCATAGGCGTGAACGATTTGGTAGCCCCAAGTTTCAACTTGGGGAGAAGAAAATCCCTCTCTCGAATGAGTGTCGTAGACACGGTGCATTAAACGATGTAACGTGCCTAAAGCACTCAAATTGTGGGGGCAAATCCTTTCCCCAAGTTGAAACTTGGGGCTACCAGATGTTTCGTGTCTAACGACACTTTTTGAGGTGTTTACACATTTTATTTTTTATTAAATATTTTTTAAAAACGCTTAACTTAATGACATTGAAATAACAAATACAAAATTAGTAAATATTTTTATGTGTTACAATAGAATGACTTCATTCCACTAAATAATTATCCTGACTAATTAATACCATCAGCTTATGGATATTTAACTCCTGATAAATCGCCTCAATCATGGTCGAATACTGTTTGACAAATCTTTCATTTTCTATTAGGCTGCCAAAAATATCCGGGATGCTTAAAAAGCTAAGTTGGTCTTGTTCGTATTGTTTGGCATGTTGGTGGAGTTCTTCTTTTCTTTCATCAATTATTTCAATTGGATGATTGTTTATATCCACACCTTTGTCGCTATAGTATGCCCAAGTTGCCAACACAAATGTTCCATATTTTATGCTGCCTCCTGCGAGCAAATTTTCTTGAATAGAAGGTATCAAGAATTTGGGTAATTTCGCTGAACTTTCAGAGCAAATTCTACTGACACCATCTTTTATATTTGGATTTGCAAACCGTTCTTCTAAGCTATTTTTATAATCGTTTAAATCAATGCCTTCTATTTCACCTAATCGTGGAGTCACTTCTTTGTCCATAAATGCTCTCATAAAGGAGGCAAAAATATTGTCCTCCATACAAGCATTGATAGTAGCGTGTCCATGTACGGCTCCGGGAATCCCCAACACTGAATGTCCTGCATTTAACAAACGAATTTTCATCTTTTCGTAAGGCGTAACATCCGGCACAAACTGCACGCCCAATTTTTCGAGCGGAGGTCTTCCATTAGAAAAATTATCTTCGATGACCCATTGAATATAAGGTTCACAAACGATTGGCCAATCGTCTTTTAGTTGATAATTATTTTTTAAAAATTCAATTGCCGATTTAGGCGTAACGGGCGTTATCCTATCGACCATAGAGTTTGGAAAACTAACTTCATTTTCTATCCATTTGAAAAGAGAAGGGTCTTGTTGCGCTGCAAAAGACAAAAGCATTTTACGAGCGACATCTCCATTGTGTTGAATATTATCACAAGACAATATGGTAAATGCGGGTAAGCCTTCATCACGCCGTTTTTTTAAGGCTGCCGTCAAAAAACCAAAAACGGTTTTGGGTTCGTTTGGATGCTGCAATTCATGTTGAATATCAGGATTATCAAAATTAAAATCTCCTGTGCTTGGATTGAAATTATAACCGCCTTCCGTAATGGTTAAGGAAACAATTTTGGTGTCGGGATGCGCCATTTTATCAATTGCCAATTCAGGTCTTTCAATAGCGAAAATATAATCTACTATAGAGCCAATAATTGCACAAGCGTCTTTCCCATCAGGATGTTGGGTAATGAGGGTATAAAGGCAATCTTGTTCCTTTAATACATTAGCCATGTTCCGGTCTCCTTCCCTTAAACCGATACCACATATTCCCCAATCTGAATATTGCGTATCTCCAAGTAATTGATGAATATAATAGGCTTGATGAGAACGATGAAATCCACCAACACCGATATGGACGATACCCGATTTGACCGCATTTCTTTCATAAGTCGGACAAGCCAATCGCGATGCAAGGGAACTTATATTTTGCTGATTTAATTGAATTAGACTCATTGTATCATTTTCACATTTCGCTGAAAAACATTCTTAATAATTAAAATTCATAAAATCTTAGTTATCAATATTTTATTTAATCATAAAAATAATTTAAATTGAAGCGACCTGTACTGACGACTTTAGCCGTCAAGTGTATTTTGTTTTAATTTTTAATTAATTATAAGTCAATTACTTATAAATATGTTTTCGTTTTACGCGACGGCTAAAGTCGTCGGTACGGGGCATTTCGCTCCAATGTCATTTTTTTAATCTTGATTTCAGCGAAACGTGAATATTATTATTTAATATTTAATGACTTCCCTCTGTGCATTGCCCAGTAAGCTGCGATAAAATAGATGACCGTACAAGCAAAACCAATTTGATAAAAAGTTGCTCTATTTGAAATATAGCTTGCTTCGTCCGGGCTTGCTACCAATGTTTTTATTGCCAAAAATAACGTTAAGCCAAGTACGGCAAAAGCAATAATTTTTAAGCCTTTTGTAAATATCGAAGTGTCCTTAATCGTTTCGGATTCTTCTTCTTTCAATTTTTGGTGATATTTTTCCACTGCCAGATTGTATTCATTTTCTTTCTTTTCACCTTCAGGATATTTTTTATTTGCTCCATATCTACCCGCTAAAAAAGTGTAAACCGCTATCGTAAAAAACCAAGTTGGGATAAATAAATAATAGAAAGACATGACATCAAGCATATTCAAACCAAAACCAAATATCAAACCCAATATCCATGACAAGACTGCCGGGCTACTATTTTTATAATCTTGAAATTTTGACCAATAACGGGTGTAGCCAATTTTAGGAAAAATCTGATGCTCTGCAAATACAATCGCTCCAACCGGAACGACCAATAAACCTGCATAAGTTAGCAAGGGCAATATCTGCGAAAACACAAAAGGAAAACAGGCAACAACGACCATCGCTGCTCCTACAATCATAGTTGTTTTTCTTCGGGATTGATTGGAGTAAACTGCTTGAGCCGCCAAACCTGCTCTATATAAATTGGTGATTGCAGTCGTCCAACCTGCTACAATCACAATCACAAAACCAGACCAACCTAAAGCATAAAAAGCAACATCGCCCGGGTCAAGCTGCACAATAGATTTGCCTAAAATCACCGCCGTACCAGCCCCCATAATTCCGGCTGCTATCCATGCGATATAATGCCCAAATAACATTCCTGTACTTGTGGCGAGTCCATAAGATTTCTTTTTGGCAAAACGCAATAAAGCCATATCAATCAAACCAAAATGCGTAATCGTATTGGCTGCCCATCCAAAACCGATGACTTCTACCAATCCGATGCCCGATTCGCCATCACTATTTACGCCCGTCCAAATTGACTTATTTCCTATGTCAACAAAATCCGCCCATCCTCCGGGAAGTGTAATGCCCAAAACATCTAAGGAAAGTGCGGGCATTAAAACAATTGCGCCGGATGCAAACATGGTGAATAACCACGGCGCACAAATACCGGAAAAGTCGGAAACGGCTTTGAAGCCATAAATTGCTACAAAGACGACGAATATTCCCACCAATAAAACAATCAATACAAACCACAAATTCGTCGGATACCAATTCAGTTGTGCAGGAACGCCAAAGGCAAATCGAACAGCCGTAGAAGATACCGTAACCATTGCGGCAGAGATGACTGTGAAGATTAGAATATTTGCCCAGTTATATAATTTGGACATCGAATCTGACAAGTTTATCTCAAGTACCATAGTAGTTGACACTACAAAGCCACTTTTCAGCTATCAGCATAGCGATAGAGTTATGTCAACGGAAGTTCATTGACAGATTAGCCATTATTGATTGAGTTGGTTTATGCCAATCTCCGTGAATTTTCATGGGTTTTGAGCCTGTTGGCTTGTTGTTGTTGAATTTCCTTTTTGGGGCTTAGTCCTTGTAGAAGTTCTTTGACGGAGTGCGTATCATGCTGAATAAATGCGGCTTTTATTTTGTCCATTAAGAGGTCTATCCAAGATTGCTCTAAGTTTTTTCCGGTGAGCAATTCAATAGGTGCTTTGTTTTTTCTTTTTCCTCGTTTGAAGATGCGGTGGTTGTGATAAAATTTGACCAAATTGAGGAGTTCTTGAGAGACTTGTCCTCTTGAGGAGTTGATAAAGGGTTTGAGAATGGAGTTAAAGGTTTCCACTAAGGAGGATGCCTGTACGATTTGGTCAAGTGTTGTGAATACTTGTTCTTTGAGGCTTTCAAATGTATTGGTATTGGGTGCTTTTTGCTGATAATATTCTTGTAGGAGTTCTTGTGCGGCAAGGGCTTGTTGTTTGGCGTTCTGCTGTACTTTAGGCGAACGGCTTTGATAGGTTTTCTTGTGGTGTTGCCAATATAACATCCACAACCAGGAAGTCTGTGGCTCTAAAACATCTTGCAGTTCCTCATGCAGTTCGGTACATTTATCCATATAATGCAACAATTGTCCATTGTCGAGCAAGGTCTCAATATGTGTTAAATGCTTTTGGAGTTTTGGCAGTTCAAGTAAGGACAAGGCTTCGATGCACTCCCGGATAATACTTGTTGCTTTTGCTTTATCCCGCGGGATACCTTGTGAGGTAAACGGGCGTAGTTGTTGAATCATTTTAAAGTAATATTGGTCAAACCATTCCAAGCGGTCAAGTGCCTGCAAGGTCTCATATTTAGCGGCTTCCCATTCGCCTTCTATTTTCAAAGCGAACTCATAGCTTTTGGCCTTGATAAAACAAGTTGCTCTGCCGACTTCCTGTTCTTGACAAGTGTTTACTTTACGCTCCAGTTGGGAACGATAGCGACCTAAGCGAAAGGAAAGACCATGAAAAGTATCTGCACCAATCAGCGTTCCTTCGGGTAATTTTGCCATAGCTGCTTGCATGGCTTTACCTTGGTCTTTTATGACTGCTTCGGGACGAACATTGTTATCAGACATGCGCTCAAGACTCGCTTCCCAGTCTGCACTACTCAAATTCCCCTCTGCCAGACGAATATCTAAAACCGCCATACTCTGGGCTTCTATCGTCACTAAGATAGCCTGTCCTCCGCTATAAATCTCATCGCATAAAAAGGTCACTAAAAGAGGACGAGCACTTCGGTGAGTCGAATCCACCACACTGCCTGCTATCGTCAATACCTCTGAAATAAAATTCGTTGAGCTATATTTTACCCCTAAACTTGACCCAAAATTGGATAAACCATGCAGGGCACTCCGAGTCTCTACCTTCCCTTCTATAAAAAAACGCATGCAGCGAAGAACCTCCTCTAAAACCGACAACTCCTCATTTTGCGGACTGCCATATAGTCGCTCAAAACCTTCGCGTAAAATTTTACTTTGAGTATAGATAAATGTATGCGAAACATTGTATCTTAGCTCCAAGTCGGCTATCGTATAATCACGATAGCAAGGACCCAAGCCCGCTATCCCTAATTTAAGTCGAGTTGCTGCATCAATATCCGGACGACGAATAAATAATAATGGCT
>CALIZI010000412.1 GCA_938028705.1 uncultured Saprospiraceae bacterium
ATTCAAAAATTTTACAAGCTAATTCAAAATATAATTTGGTTTTTAAAATTGTTTTTAATAAAATATTTTTTTAAATTATTTATTATTAATTGAAAATCAATAAAATTTTGAACTCGAAAAAATTTAACAGAAATGTGAGTAATAATATTAAAATTAAGTTTGAACATTAAAAAAACCGGAAATTGCATATAGCGATTTCCGGTTTTTAATTTTATAAAAAATAAATATAATGTTATTTTAAAATAAATAAAATGTATAAATAATTTATTTTTAATGATAAAAACATTATAAAATTATTTTAATTAGTGAACTTTTAAAACTTTTTGCTGATACCGTTCCTTTCCGGTATCCACTATGAGCATATAAATGCCGTCATTTAACTCCCGCATATCAATGGTATAAATAGCAGGAAGATTTGTAGTTGTCCAATGTTTGAGGACTTGTCCTTGTAGATTTACTAAGTAACAATCAGAAGATTCTCCATTCGTTTGTACCGATAAATAATCCTGCACAGGATTTGGATAAACGGCAATATCGGATATTATCGGCTCATTGGGGCGTGAGCCCGATTCATAAGCTCCCATATCTACCACATAGTTTACAATACGTGCCTCTCCGT
Organism: uncultured Saprospiraceae bacterium; assembly: GCA_938028705.1. Taxonomy (GTDB): domain Bacteria; phylum Bacteroidota; class Bacteroidia; order Chitinophagales; family Saprospiraceae; genus JAHDEO01. The sequence continues at coordinate 620 of CALIZI010000412.1, forward strand.
CGAGGTCGGTACTAATGTCGGCGGGTATGGCATCATTAAGACCTGCATCAATGCAAGGTGAACCTGTATTGAGACGGTAGTTGCCACCTTCCAAAAAGCCGGGGTTGTCAGCGAAAATGCTGTGATTATCACACAATACATCGGGAGGGCAATTTTCCAGCATACTGTAAGAAATAGTCGCATTCTCTGCCTGACCGCCTATTGTTACAAGACCATCCCCTGAATTACCATTGAAAATACAATTGATGAAATGTCCCCCAATATTTGTATCGTCCCAAGTAAAAATATCTAACACACTGCCCGCTCCATTTGTAGTGTTATTGACAAAAGTACAATTCACACTCTCTACAATACCATAGCTAAAATGAGAAATTGCGCCTGCCTCATAATCGGCAAAATTATTGTCAAATAAGCAATTATAAAAAGAGCCACTACCGACAATATCTATTGCACCTCCGGCATAGTTGGCAGAATTATTGGTGAAAATGGAATTTTTGCAAATAAAACTAATCGCATCTGTGGGGAAGTGGTCACTAAAATAAGAAATTGCCCCTCCTTCATAGCCTGTATGATTTTCGTTAAAAATGCAATTATCCACGACCAAATCAGTCCAGCTCGCGCCAATTGCTGCGGCTTCATAACCGGCGTAATTGTTTATAAAAGTACAATTCCGAATAGTCACTTTTGAATCAAAATCAAAAAATCCGCTGACATCTATGCCTCCGGGTCCATAAGGCGCACTTGCGGCAGTGAAGGTAAAACCGTCGATAGTATTATCATAAGCATCCTAGGAACTTATGCTTAATATAGTGTGTGTATTATCTGCGGTGTCATTTTCTATACCGATATCTCCGCTTAATATGGTCGGAAAAGTCTCTGGGTCTCTATCCTCCATAGTCGGGTTTTTAGACGAAGGAAAACCTCCGTATAAATTGACATTCGGATGGACTTCAAAAGAAATCTCTCTGTTGGTGTCTTCCGTACATTTGTAAACTCCTTCGGCTACCCAGATGTCACCGGATTGAGTGGCTTGAACAGCATTTTGGAGACTGGTATAGGCATCAGCCCATGAGCTGCCGTCATTATTACCCGTAGCATTTGAATTTACATAAACGATTTGTCCTTTTGCCATTAAAAAGGCTGAAAAAAAGAGTGTAGTGAAAATGTATTTCATTTTTTAAAGTTTATTTCTGCTTTCTAAATAGATTAAAAAATAATATGTAAATTGTTTTATTTTATACACTATCTCGAAAACAGATGTTTAATAAAAATTGATGCAGAAAGTTACTTTATGGTTGAGATGATTTTGAATATACAATAATATCGTATTATATTGGAAATCCTTTATATCCGATAAGACAGTATAGATTTGAAAAAAGGTTGGGTCATGTTCTATTATTTTTATCAATCAGATAACCGATACTTTGAATCAGCATAACGTTTATACCAATTCTCCTACAAATATCTAACATTTTAATGGGCAATATTGGGTAATATTGGGTAAGAATGGATTAAAAAAAGAGCAATCAGGTAAGGATTACCCGATTACTCTTGGCATATTACACTCATCATTTCTAATGAAATGATATAAAAATGTCTCTTTTGAAAAATTTGTGATTCGTTATTTTATATTAAAAAAATTTACATTCTATTTTTCCGATTATGCAACTGCAAAGCCCGTATCTTCCCTGCGAAACGGTGCGTAAAAAGCCAATACAATATCGGACTTAGGAACTCCTTTTTCAACCAGTTGATTAGCAATACCTATCTCTGTCCAGTCTTCCTGAATCCATATTTTACCATCGTCTTTCAAGTCAAGATGCAAAGCACAATGATGAGTGCGCCGACTGCCCCACCAACCGACACGCACCAATTGGAAATGTGTATTACTTTTATTAATAATGACCTGATTTTCATACTCTTTCCAATCGCCTATGGGATTAAAAACTGCGTGTTCGCGGAGTAGTTCTTCTATATATTTCGCATAGATTATTTTTTTATCCATTTTACGATATTTTTTGTTTCAATATCTACAATGATAAGGTTTAACCCATGTTTTTCTATGGCATCTTCCACCATTTGTTGTTTCATCAAAAATGTTTCGTAAATATCTAAACTTGCTGCTAAAAATAAAACTCTGTCTGTAATGGCATTATAATCAAGTGCCATTTGATAAATCATAAACTGCCCGAAGGCTTGATGAAAAGCATACACTTTGGATGGTTCCATAAAACTTTTGACTTCTACCGCTATTTTTTCTCCACTTTTTTCTGCACCGATTAATTTTTCAGCTCCCAAATCTACCTCCACTTTACTGACACCATAGGAGAGTTGCAGCGGGTCATGGGTTATTGTCCAACCGTCATTTTCGAGTGCTTCTCTTACTTGTATATGATATTTATCTTTTGCCATAATATAAAAAAAATCCGCATCATCCGCAAAATCCGCATCATCTGCGTTTCATACTCACACTGTCGCCGTCATTCGCGCCGCAATATCTTCAATACGTCCTTTCGGAATCGCGGAAATCAATTTTTGTGTATAGGCAGTTTTCGGATTTTCGTAAATTTGGTCTGCATCGCCCATTTCTTCTATCTTACCTTTATTCATCACTATCATACGGTCACTCATAAATTTGACCACCGAAAGGTCGTGCGAAATAAAGATATACGTAAAGTCAAATCGCTTCCTCAAATCAATCAATAGGTTCAGCACCTGCGCCTGTACCGATACATCCAATGCCGACACCGACTCATCGCAGACAATAAATTGAGGGTTCAAAGCTAAGGCGCGGGCAATGCAGATTCGCTGTCTTTGTCCGCCCGAAAACTCGTGTGGGTAGCGTGTAAAATGTCGGGCTTCAAGGCTCACCGTTTCCAGTAATTCCTCCACGCGGGCTTTGCGGGCATCGTCGCTGTCGAGTACGCCATGTACACGCATCGGCTCCATAATAGCATTGCCGATAGTCATACGCGGATTGAGTGATGAGTAAGGGTCTTGGAAAATAATTTGCATATTTTTACGCAAATCTTTGAGGTCTTTTCGCGGCATTTCCAAGATGCTGTGTCCTTGAAAAACAACCTCTCCGCCGCGTGCTTTTTGCAAGCGTAAAAGGGTGCGTCCGAGTGTGGTTTTTCCACATCCCGACTCACCGACCAAGCCAAGTGTTTCGCCCGGATATACATCAAAACTCACATCATCTACTGCCTTCACATACTCCAATGGCTTACCGAAAAAATTCTTTTTGGAAGGAAACCAAGTCTGTAAATTACGGACTTTTAAAATCGGCTCTTTGGCATATAAGTCGCCGTGCCGCTGTTTGGTTTCTTCAGGTTTCACTTTGGCTGCTTCAATGACTTTAGCCATCGAACTTTCTTTTTCCGTAATGATTCTTTTGCCGTCTTCGGCTAGCTCTACATCCATAAAATCACTGACTACGGGCAGCTTGTGCATCCGGTAATCCAAAGGTGGGCGACAAGCCAAAAGCCCTTTCGTGTAAGGATGTTGCGGATTAGAAAATATATCGTAAACATTGCCTTGTTCTACAATTTTTCCTTTATACATAACTATCACGCGGTCAGCTATTTCTGCAATTACTCCCAAGTCGTGTGTAATAAAAATAATGGATGCGTCTATTTCCTTTCGGAGGTCATTCATCAGTTCCAAAATGGTCTTTTGCACCGTCACATCAAGCGCAGTAGTTGGCTCATCGGCAATGAGAATATCAGGATTGCAAGACATTGCCATCGCAATCATCACCCTTTGTTTCTGACCACCGGAGAGTTGATGCGGGAAGGCACTGAATACACGCTCGGGGTCGGGCAATTGTACCTTAGCGAATAGGTCAAGTGTTTGTTGACGGGCTTCGCTTTTAGAGACTTTTTGATGTAGCAAAATTGCTTCTGTAACTTGATTGCCACAGGTAAACACCGGATTGAGCGAAGTCATCGGTTCTTGGAAAATCATCGCAACTTCATTGCCCCTGTAATAGCGCATTTCACGCTCATTGCATTGCACCAAATCTACCGGAGCATCTTTACCTTTTTCGTAATATAAAATCTCGCCGCCAACGATTTTTCCCGGCGGGTCGGGTATCAGTCGCATGACGGAAAGTGAGGTCACGGATTTACCGGAACCCGACTCGCCCACAATACCAACGGTCTCTCCGCGATTGAGGACAAAACTCACATCATCTACGGCTTTGGTCGTGCCTTCGCCTGTCGTAAAATAGGTTTTGAGGTTGTTGACTTCGAGTAATTTTCTCATGTATTTTAGTTGATTCGTTGATTGGTTGATTCGTTAATCGGTGGAGTAGTTGATTAGGTTAATGTGAATACATATTTTATGTTATAAAATATTTTTTAATAAAAAAAGAAAACAAATTCACGTTAGCCTGATTACCTGTTCAACTAATTCACCAATTCACCTCACCACCAATCCATACCTTATTATCCTTAAAGGTAATTCGATTTTTTAAAATTAGTAATTTTTTTTAGAAAAAAATTAGTCCATCTGTACAGGCGACCTTTAGTCGCTATGTCTCACAAGGCGATTGAAATCGCCTGTACAAAATCCAAAGAAAATCTTATATTTGCAGAGCTAATGTCAGATAATGCTTTAGAGCATGTTTTTGCTGTGAGAAATTTTCTATATTTCTATTGTATGATGCCACATATTTCAGTATCTTTATTACATGAAAATCGCCAATCTAAATAATGAAGTACATTTCAAAAATAGGTAGTGTTATACATGTAATGCTGTAACCACGAAGGACACGAAGAACACAGAGGTCGAATAGACGAAGTAAGAAAACTAAGATAGTGTAAAAATTTCATTATTAAATACTTAGAAATACTTTGTGAACTCTGCG
>CALIZI010000413.1 GCA_938028705.1 uncultured Saprospiraceae bacterium
TCCGTTCTAATCCGTTCTAATCCGTTCTAATCCGTTCTAATCCGTTCTAATCCGTTCTAATCCGTTCTAATCCGTTCTAATCCGTTCTAATCCGTTCTAATCCGTTCTAATCCGTTCTAATCCGTTCTAATGGTTTAGAAAGGATAAAACGAGAACAAACAGAAACGGTAGCTACTATCAGACGATATTCCGATACCACACAGGTATGGTCAATCATGCACCATATCAACAGAATTACTATGCTTATTTTTTAACACTTAAACCACATTGTCTATGGAAAGAAACCTGTATGCCTGTACACCACCTCACATACACGCATACGCAAAAAACTCCCATAAAAAAACGCCGTGCAATTCTCGTAACAGGAGAACTACACGGCAAAGCAAGTGCAGTCAGTTGAAAGGACTGCAATTCACTTTATTTAAAAACTTTTAAAATTAAGAAAATGAATTTAAAAACATCTTTGAAAGCTAAAAAAAATATGCTTCCCTACTTCAAATTAACACTTTTGGTTGTAATTGCCTTGGTTTTTTCGATAACCGCCTGCAATGAAAGTGAAATACTATCAGTTGATAAACCGGTAACAGTATTGGAAACATCGCAACTTTCAACACAAGAAGCCGATTTTTTCAGTGATGAAAAAATAAATGAATTTATAAATTTTCGCAATGATAGACTTGATAAAGGGAATGACGAGGATAGAACTTCATTCGAACGGTCAGTGAATGACACAAAAGAGTTTATTCGTAATTTGAATAAGCAAATGGAGTATAAATATATTGCCCATATTACTCAAACCGTAGGCTATCCTGCATGGTCTGCAAGCTACGTTGCTGACGTAGAGAGTGGCGGAACAATAACCTTTGTACCTTTATTACAGTCAAACGGCGAAAATGTAAAAGGACTTATATCGTACTACAGAGGGGCTGAAGAAGCAAGCTCATATAGTTTGGTTACAAGAAATCAAATAGCTATGACGGTAGAAGATGCTTATGACCAAAACTATAATTTTCTGACTCAAATATTTTATAAATTTGACAAAGAACTGTTTGAATATAAAGGAGAAGAATACAAAGAATGGGCAAACAGAAGCATTTGGAGTGATGGTGGAGAAGGCTGTTATAATCAATTACTTTGTCTTCTTGGCGATTATAATGGAGATTATGTATGTTATTCCTCATGTTCTTATGGATGTACAGATCACATCTATGCATCCGGTATAGTTGACGAAGAAGAAGCTGATTGGTTGAATGGGCATTGTACTCATGCTCTTTATATTGATGCTTTTTTGGAAGATAATAACGAACCGGATATTGCTCAAACCTTGCTTAGCGCAGCTATTTTAGGTCAATTGACACTTAGTGAATTGAGGTCACTTACTTTTACTCTTGATGATTTCTTGAATGACCCCGATATTGCTCCTTATGTTGATGTCATGTTATCTTTTGTGATAGAAAAAAACTTTGATTTAGAATCAATAGTTGCGTCAGAAGTTGTGGCTGAATTATCGGAAAATGACTTGTTATTCAATAATTATTCTGAAAGTGACGAAACGTTAGCTAATCAGATTATTTTTGATGCAGAAGCATGTTATGGTACATTAACTGTACCTGTTTTTCATCTACACTATACAGGAAGAGTATATGAAGAATACACATATTTGACAGAAAGATGGAAAGTTGATAATCCGGGACAGACCTTAGGGAATTTGGAAAAAATGAGGTTGTTTTTAGAAGCTAAATGGAAACTGTTAAAAGGCACAACACATACGGTGTTAGATATATGTGGTCTGATACCTCTGATGGGTGAAGCATGTGACTTAACCAATGGTTTTATTTATCTTATTGAAGGAGATGGACTTAATGCAACACTTAGTTTCGGCGGTGCTATTCCTGTATATGGCTGGGCTTCTACAGGAGCTAGATATGCAGTCTTAATTGGTAAAAATCTTAATAATGGATTTGAATACGCTTTGCGATATAAAAGACTTGCGAACGGAACAATTGAGTTTAGAATTAGAGGAAATACTACCTTCAGACAAATTGTGGGAGTTACTGACGTAGCTGATGATGCTCATCATCTTATTCCGCAAGGCGAGTCAGCTCATGGTCTTGTACAGAGAGCTGCTAACGCCATAAATGACCATTGGCATTTACACATGCCCGACAATGGTCTGGCTGTAAAGAAATTTAACTTGAACTATCCTGACGGTGTTCATGCCAATCATCCGAATTATAATAATCAAGTCAGAAACAAACTTACAGAAATTGAATCAGATTTAAAAAATCAGTATAATGTAACTGATATAATAGACGTACCGGCAGATGCAGCTAGTGCAGCTTTACAAAATTTTCAAAATACATTAAGAACTTTGATAGAGAACAACCCCACAACTAAAATTAATGATTTAGTCATTCCGTAATTATGAAACTTTACTATCTGAAGCATTCCGGTGATGTAAAAGTAGTTGGTGCATCTCCACAGTTGCAATTTAGCAATTCCCGTAATCCTGACTACAATATTCATGCTGATTATTCTGCCAGTAGAATTTCTAGTGCCCGAAACGTATCAGATAATATCCGACTACCGACACTGGAGACTACTCCTCATTGTAAGGTAACTGATTATATGTCATATTCTGGTGCCGGTAGTTCTGAATTGATGATATTTAGAAATACGATTGAGTTAAATCCTTCAACCATCAAGATAGATAAATTTGAACAACAACGTATTCAGGTTTTTCATAAACAAAAATTACTTAATTTCATAGCTGTTCATTTTATACAAAGTCGAGACATTATCAATTGGGAAAATTCTCTTTTTGCTATTGTCCGTAAAGACGACTACATTTTTGAAGGGCAAAAGCAAATTTGGAATGAACTAAAAGAAATAAAATTTGATAATGAAGAGGAATATTGGAAGTGGCGTAGAAGCCAAAAAGAGCAGAATGTCACTCTTGTTAAAAAACATTTAAGCATTGCTAATATTAAATGGAGTTTATTCCGTTCTCCTTCTCCTCTATATGGTTACTTATGTACTGAAAATTTTATTAAGTACACTGAGGAAAAAAAGATTACTGGTATTACATTTGAGAAAGTGAAATTGGATTTTAGAGATACTATTGTTGAAACAAAATCAAAAGACATTGAACTGTGACTAACGGCTTTTTTCTGTTTATACTTGAAAATATAATAGATACATGACTTCTTCTAAGTATTATAAGGTTTCGACCGAATGGAGATTAGAAGTAAAAGGAGTTGAGCACCAGTTATCGGTGCTCAACCCTTTTTACGATTTTCAAATGGATTATTCCTATCAAAAAACCCCACTAACAGGTAAAATCCCAGACCATATTTATTTTCCCGTATTTAAATTACACCAAGATGCTAAATTAACTGATGTCTTATCAAAAGACGTAAGTGGGGCAGGTTTTAAAGTGTATTCAGAAAAGCTTATTCGGATTGTTGAAGAATTAAATACTCATCAATATAGTACAAGAAAAATAATGATTATTTCTGGGGCAAAAACAATAGACAACTATTATGCTTTTCACTTCAATGATATTATTGAAGGGCAAGAAATAGACTGGCAGAAAAGTTTATTTTCTATTCGTAACAGTATCGATTGGAGTGATAGAAATTCAAATAAAACCAAAAAAGAGTTGGAGGAAATTAAGTTTGACAACTGTGAAAGTTATAAAATGAAAAAAGCAGAGCTAAAGAGTCAAGGAGATAAGTTTATGGTTGCCCGAAAAAAATTATTCATCTCAGAAGATTACAACTATGACCTTTCAAGTCATGTGGGATTATTAGATGGTCTAATATGTTCGCAGAAATTTAAAAGAACAATTGAGGACAATAAAGTTATCGGACTACGGTTTACTCCTTTAAGGTTAGAGTATGATTTAGTATGAAATATTATAAAATCATCAATGAAATAGAGCCAAAGATAACAGGAGTGAAAGGTGGAGAATGTCAAATTAATGTTATGGTAGAGCCTTATGATTATAATGCTTATAACTCTATAAGGCAGATTACTGGAATTTCACTGGAATTGGACTTTGAACCTGACTTGAATGCTCAGTTATTAAGAAAGCGAGCAAAAATAACTGATATGATTTCATCGGAAAGAATAAACTCACTAGCATGTAAATTACTTAGCCAAAGATTTATTGAGTTCTTGTCCACGTTCAATTTGCCTAAGTATAAAACTTATTTGGCACCTATGGCAAAAGAGGTAAAAGGAGAATACAAGTGGTATCACTCTCATTACCTTTTTATGCTTGTTGAAACGGCTAATACTTTGATAGATTTCAAGCAGTCCGAATTCGTACTCAAACCTTTAATTTATGACCCTACAGTAGCTTGGATACAAGTTGAGGTAGGTAGTTGTGAAGATTTATATACTCATTTACAGCCAAGACCTTTTAAAAAGGGAGCAAAACGCATCCATGCAACAAAAATTGTATTTAGACCTGAAATGAAATTTGACATGATTCGATTACACCGACTTGATGGTTATTTTATTTCTGAACATCTTAAGAATATGATACAACAAGAAGCTTATACAGGTATGCGCTTTGAACCGGCAGAAAATATCATAGTATAGTCTCTCATCTAAGGTGAGTAGATTTCGTCAAAAAATCGTTACATTTATATTTTTTTAATATAATGTAACGATTTTTTGTATAAATGAATGTATAACATAAAACAACAAAAATACATTCTTTTGTTGTTTAATCCCCAAACATCCCTTAACTTAACCCTCTCAAACACACGCTTTACACTTTCCCTACCTAAAAGAATTTAATATATATTTTTTTCAATACTATTGTGAACACTGATAATCAAATAATTATCGGTACTCCTTCAATATAATGATTCATCAACCAACTCAAGCTATGAAACACATATACGTTTTCTTGCTACTCCTTTCATGTTCATTCATGGGTCTTAATAATGCCAATGCCAGTGAAAACCCACCATGCGATGCGGTCATACTCACCTCCGACCAACTCGAAGTCTGCGACAATTTCTTTATGATTTCCGCACAAGCCCCCGAAAGCAATGAAACCGGATTTTGGACAGGACCGTCCAATACCTCCTTCGTAGATGCCAACGACCCTAGCACCTTCATTACCAATATGGCTCCCGGACCCAATGTGATTACGTGGTCTATCGAGGATGCTAGTGGTACGGTCTGCGATGTTGCCACCATTACCCTCATCAACAATGAAGTCACCACCACACCCGTCATCACCACGCTCAACAATCAGGAAGTATGTGATGAAAACGGCTTTCAGCTTGCCGCCAACACTTCCCTCAATCCCAATGAGGTCGGTTCATGGTCAGCCAATAATGCTTCGGTCACTTTTTCGCCAAATATCAATGACCCCAATGCCACCGCCAACAACCTTGTAGCGGGTAATAATGTCATCTTTTGGACGATAGAAAAAGCCGGATGCTCTGCCAATCCCGCTTCCATTACGGTGGTCAATAATGAAGTCACCACCGAGCCGGAAATAGAACCCATCTCCATACTCGTTAGTTGTCAGACCAATGGCTTTGAAGGCATCTTTGCCAACCTCAACAACCAACTCGTTCCCGGCGAAACAGGCACTTGGTCGGGTCCGGGATTGACTTTTTCACCCAATTCCGAATCGCCTACTGTCAGCGGCTTGCAGCCCGGAGACAACACCCTGACATGGACAATTTCGCGCGGCGGATGTCCGGTAAAATCCACATCCGTTACATTGGTCAACGATATGGTCATGACCGATGCTGCGATTGTCACTCCAGCCCAAGAGGTCTGTGATGCCGATAATTTTTCCATACAAGCCAACACGCCCGCCAACGGCGAAACAGGCACATGGAGCGGACCCGCCGGAGTTGTCTTCACAGCCCCCAATAGCCCGACGACTACCGTTAATAATTTAATTCCCGGTGACAATGAAATTTGCTGGACAATCTCGCGTGGCAATTGCCCACCCACTCAGGCTTGTGTTATGATTACCAATAATGAAGTAACGAGCGTCTCTGCCATCAGTACAGCGAGCGGACAAGAAGTGTGTGATGAAAATGGTTTTATGATTTCCGCTAATACACCTGCCAATGGCGAAACAGGCACATGGAGCGGACCCGCCGGAGTCACTTTTGTGCCCGATGCCAATTCGCCGAATGCTACCGTAAATGGTTTGCCCTCCGGTACAAGCACCTTATGTTGGACAATCACACGCGGAAATTGTGACGATACAGCGAGTGAATCTTGTATTGATGTCATTAATAATGAAGTAACGAGTGTTTCAGCAATTAGTACAGCGAGTGGACAGGAAGTTTGTGATGAAAATGGTTTTATGATTTCCGCCAATACACCTGCTAATGGCGAAACCGGAACATGGAGCGGACCCGCCGGAGTGACATTTGTACCCGATGCCAATACTCCAAATGCTACCGTAAATGATTTGCCTTCCGGTACAAGCACTTTGTGTTGGACGATTACACGCGGTGGATGCGACGATACAGCAAGTGAATCCTGTATTGATGTCATTAATAATGAAGTAACAAGCGTTTCCGCAATTAGTACAGCCAATGGAGAAGAAGTGTGTGATGAAAATGGTTTTATGGTTGCTGCGAATACACCTGCCAATGGCGAAACCGGAACATGGAGTGGACCCGCCGGAGTGACTTTTGTTCCCAATGCCAATGCTCCGAATGCTACGGTGAATGGTTTGCCTTCGGGTACAAGCACTTTATGTTGGACAATTACACGCGGTGGATGCGACGATACGGCAAGTGAATCCTGTATTGATGTCATGAATAATGAAGTCCTGACCCAAGCGGCAATAGCCACTGCTACGGGGCAGGAAACCTGCGATGCCTCAACATTTACCTTAGAAGGTAATGCCCCTCAAGGTAACGAAACCGGAACATGGAGCGGACCCGCCGGAGTCACTTTCGACCCCAATGCCAACTCACCCACAGCCACACCCGTTAATCTGCCGCTTGGTACAAATACCCTTACTTGGACGATTAGCAACGGCGGCTGTCCGGCAAGTTCGGCAAGCATTACTGTAATAAATAATGAACCTACTGCGCCTTCAATTTCCACAGCAGGCGGACAGGCAATATGCGATATTGAATCATTTGCGCTTGACGCAAATACACCCGCGGCAGGCGAAACCGGAACTTGGACAGGTCCGGCAGGTGTGGTTTATTCACCCAATGCCAATTCACCAAGTGTGACGGTCAGCAATTTGCCACCGGGCAATAACGATTTTACATGGACAATAACACAGGGAGGATGTAGTCTTTCGGATGTGGTGACGGTCACGACATACAGCACGCCTTCAAGCACCATTACCATTTCGGAAGTAACAACGGTGGACGGCAACGACGGTGCAATAGCTATCTGCATCACCGGCGGTACTTCGCCATATAATGTCACTTGGATGCCCAACGAAGGCAACCTCAATCCCGTCTCCGGTCCTTGCGATGCCAATTTTGAAATATCCGGTTTGACCGAAGATACTTATACCATATTTATAGAAGACATGAATGGCTGTTCCGATACCATTCCCGATGTGGAGGTCAACGGACCCGTTTGTGATGACTTCAACATTGGACTCGTAACAGCGGTAGCCGAAACCTGCAACGATACGCAAGACGGCTCTATCACCATTGAAGTCTTGGGCGCAGTGGGCGATGTCACTTATACCATAGGCAACGGCATTGATGATGTCACGACCTCCGACAATCCTTATACTTTTGCAAATTTACCAGCAGGGTCGTATAATATTTTTGTACAAGATGAACGACTTTGTCCTGATTCATATATTAGCAATCCGGTGATTGTCACCGAACCCGATCCGCTGACGGTTTCTACATCAGTGACGGATTTGAGTACGATTGGTGGCTCCGATGGTGCGGTTTGTATTACGGTACAAGGTGGAACCGCACCTTATACCGTCACGTCAGATTGTGGTACGGTGGTGACGGGCGCAGGTACCTGTGGCGGCGATTTTCACATTCCCAACTTAGCGGATGTCACTTGCGATATTACGATAGTAGATGCTTCGGGCGAATGTACCGTTATGACCTCCGCTACGGTCAGTCCGCCGACCTGCGATTTGAGTATTGACGGCGCACCTGTGATTTCAGAAGTGAATTGTTTTAATGGCAATGACGGTAGTATTACGGTTAATGCATCGAGTGCGGGCGGCGGTATTCAGTATTCAATTGATGGTGGAATGACCTTTATGACAGGGGCAAGTCCGCTTACTTTTGATAACCTTCCGGCAGGTACATACAACCTCGTTTTACAAGATGCCCTTAATTGTACCACGAGCTACTCTGATAATCCGATTGTACTGGCAAATCCCGCAGAATTTATCATTACATCCGATACAACGCGTGTGACTACGGTAGGTGGCAATGACGGTATTATAGATATTTGTATCAATGGCGGTACACCAAATTACACCGTTACTTATACGCCCAATACAGGTTTTCTGACTAGTGTGCAAGGTAATTGTGATGCAAATTATCAAATATTAGGATTGATTGAACAGGAATATACGATTACAGTAGAGGATGCTAATGGCTGTACAGAAATCTTTAATGTATTGGTGGAAGGACCGGATTGTTCCGCATTTGCAATAGGGCAAGTGACCACCACCAATGAATCTTGCGACGACTCCGAAGACGGTAGTATTACCGTTGAAGTCTTGGGCGCGATAGGCGAAATTACTTACTCTATTGGTAATGGCATTGGCGATGTGGTTACCAATCAGACACCTTATACATTTACCGATTTATCCGAAGGAGAATATATTGTTTTTGTACAAGATGAAGTCGGTTGTTCCAATTCATATATTAGTAATCCGGTGATAGTTACTGCGCCGGATGCTTTGTCATTGACAGCGGATTTGACACAAGTTTCTACCTTAGGCGGCAGCGACGGCGAGATTGACATCTGTATAACGGGCGGAACAGGACCTTATACCGCAACGATAAACGGTATGGCACAATCGAGTACGAGTGGTACATGTGATGGAAATTTTTTATTTAATAATTTATCGGCAGACGAATATGAAATTATTATAACGGATGCAAACGGTTGTGTGATTACCACGAATCAAACCCTGAATGACCCTTCCTGTGTATTGGATGTGGCGACAGTCAGTACCACGCCCGCCTCTTGTAATGGTGTGGCTGACGGTACGATTACCGTCACAGCGACCAGTGATAATCCGCCGATTGAATATTCAATTAATGGTGTAGATTTCCAAACGTCAAATGTCTTTACAGGGCTTGCTGCCGGAGATTATAATGTGGCGATACAAGATAATGTAAATTGTTCGGCAGGTTTTAATAATAATCCTGTTACTGTGGAAGAACCGGATGCTTTGGATGTGATACCTACGGTGCTGAATGTCACCACATTAGGCGGTAGCAACGGGCAGATACTCTTGTGTATCAATGGCGGTACACCTGATTTTACGGTAGGCATTGACCCGCCCGGAACCGTCACTGAAGTCATGGGTACTTGCGATGCAAATTTTGAAATAACCGATTTAGCACAAGGAGATTATACTGTAAATATCATGGATGCGAATGGCTGTACAGTCGTCATTGATACGTTGGTAGATGAACCGAATTGTGCGGATTTTATGGTAGAAACGGTGAACCCGACAGACAATAGTTGTAATGTCAGTAGCCAACCAAATCCGAGCCTTGACGGTACGATTGAAATTATCGTGACGGGCGGTGTGCCACCTTACGATTATTCGATTTTCGGCGGTGCCAATCCTATTAATTTTGCGGATACTTCCTACCTTTTTACAGGTTTAAATGTGGGTACATACACCATACAAGTCACTGACGCAGGAGGTTGTAGCGTGGGTTTTGCCAATACGATTGAGATAGGCGAACCCGTCTTGTTGGTCGCGCCGCCTACGGTGATAGAACCAAGTGTCGTCGGTGGTAGCGATGGCGAAATTTGTCTGAGTCCGTCGGGTGGTATTCCGCCTTATGTGGTGACAGCGAGTTGCGGAACGGTCATTGCAGGTCCGGGTCCGCAATGTGGCGGTGATTTCCACATCACCGGACTTTCGGCAGGTCAATGCGACATCCTTGTAACCGATGCCAACCTGTGTGAGGCAAGCGGTACAATCATTCTGATGGACCCACCTTGCGACCAATTTGGTATCTCGGCGGTCAGCTCCGAAAATGCTTGCGACGGTGTAGCCGATGGCGAAATTACGATAAATATCATGGGCGGTATTCCGCCTTATGTCTATTCCGTTGATGGCGGTACGACGACCGAAACCAGCAACGACCAATCTTATACCTTTACGGGATTGGGTGCAGGAACTTACGATATTTTTGTATCGGATATGGTCTTGTGTACAGAGGATTATGCCGACCAAATCATCATAGAAGAACTCCCCGCAGTCGATATAGATGCAGGTGATGATGTGACGATAGAAATAGGTTTGGATGTCATGCTCGAAGCCACTTCCACACAAACAGGTACTTACGAATGGACACCCGCAGATGATTTGGACGACCCATTTTCTGCCACACCAACCGCCACACCCACCGAAGTAGGTGATATTACTTATCAAGTCACGATTACTACGCCCGACGGCTGTACCGCCACCGATGACATCACGATTACGGTAGAAGATAACAGTACGATAACCGTTCCGACAGGCTTTACGCCAAATGGCGATGGCACGAATGATACGTTCTTTCCGGTCATCAATGGCAATGTCGATATACTGTCCTTCACCGTATGGAATCGCTGGGGCGAAAAAGTCTATGACAATCCAAACCCGCCGGGATGGGATGGTTCATATAAAGGTACTGACCAACCACTGAGTTCTTTTGTGTATCTGATGGAATACCGATTGCCGGGCAGAGATTCGGAATTTTTGAAAGGTGATTTTGTATTGATTCGATAAAAAATATTATTTAAATGTAAAATGCAAAATATAAAATGTAAAAGTGTGTAATGTGAATATTTTAACGTGAAATATTTATATTTCAATATAAATATTATTTTAAATAATTAAAATTATTTTATAATATTTTTTATATTAAAAATCAATTATTTATAAATATATTTTATTAAAATTAAACTATTTCACGTTCTATTAATACTTTTACATTTTAAATTTATTATTTTACATTTTACATTTAAATAATGTGTAAATTATTGTATCATGAATACCTATCAACTCAAAGTTGCCTTAGCACAAATCTCCCCCGTTTGGTTGAATAAAGAGCAAACCAAAGCGAAAATAAAAACCTACATTTCGGAAGCCGGAGCGCAGGATTGCGACTTGGTGGTATTTGGTGAAGGGCTGTTGCCCGGCTATCCCTTCTGGTTATCTATCACCAATGGTTCGGCATTTAATGATAAAATACAGAAGGAAATACACGCACATTATATCAGAGCTTCGATACAAATTGAAGCGGGTGAACTGGATGATATTTGCACACTGGCACGACAACATCAAATCGCCATATATCTCGGTATCATAGAACGCGCACAGAACCGCGGCGGGCATAGCTTGTATTGCTCATTGGTGTATATTGATGCAGCGGGTGAGATTCAATCCGTACATCGAAAACTGCAACCGACCTACGAAGAACGCCTGACTTGGTCGCCCGGAGACGGGCATGGCTTACGGGTGCATCCCTTGAAGGGGTTTATGGTCGGTGGATTGAATTGTTGGGAAAACTGGATGCCACTGACAAGGACGGCACTCTATGGTTTGGGTGAAAATCTGCACATCGCAGTGTGGCCCGGCTCGGAGCGGAATACGATAGATATTACCCGTTTTATTGCAGTGGAAGCACGGTCTTATGTGGTCTCGGTATCGGGGCTGATGACGGTGGATGATTTTCCGAAAGATACCCCACACTTAGCGCAGATACTCAAAAACGCCCCCGATGTACTCGCCAACGGCGGCTCCTGTATCGCCGCACCCGACGGGCAGTGGCTGATAGCACCCGTCACCGATAAAGAAACACTACTGACCGCTACGCTCGACATCAAAAGCGTCTGGGAAGAACGCCAAAATTTCGATGCCACAGGGCATTATTCCCGACCTGATGTGACGCAGTTGGTGCTGAATCGGGAAAGGCAGGGGGTGGTGAAGGTGGTGGAGTGAAGTTATTTTTGGTTTTTTAGTTCGGTGATTTTTTCTAGTAGCCATTGTTTGTCAGCATTTGCTTCTTTTTCTTTTAATTCCTCTTCAATTTGTTCTATTGTCTTTCTGCCTTCTTTATGAAGAATACGGTATAGATAGATAAGAATTTGAGTAAAATTTACATAACCTTCTCTGATACGCTCTGATAATTCCTTCTTATGGTTAAAGTAACTTCTGGTACTACGCATATTACTCATGATTTTTTCATTATAATGTCTTTTGTATCTGCTGCGTAACCTCGCTTTTTCATAGTAACATTTTAGAATCAGTACACGAACGTTAATGTCATAAGTAAGATTGATGTCGCGAACTTGTATGAATTTATCGTGTGCAAATTCGTATTTTTTCTGATAGAAGGCGATGATACCAATATTGAAATTATAAACACTTTCTTTAATGCGATTTAAAACATACGGGTAATAGTATTCTGTTATATCTTCTGCCCATTCAAATTGCTCTTGTTTACATGCTACTATCACCATATTTTTTAACTGATAGGGTGACATAATATTCTCGTCAAGCATGAGATTTTTTTCGTGCATAGTTTTGTATAACTCAAACATATTTTTATAATAATCTGTATCTGCACTTCTAATTTTATGAGAATGGTATGTAAGGCAGGTGGTGTAGCAGTCCTTTAGAATTTCTGCGGGGAACAGAATGCTATCTTTTTTGTCTAACATATTTTTTAAATCATTGTATGACTTTTGAGACTTTGATTTCTGTAATTCAATGGCTGCCATGTAAAGTTTTATTGAAGGGTTTTTACTATATTCAGAATATTTAATCAAAGTCCCTATCTTATTCATTGGCAGAAAGTTATACTCTTTTGTGTCAAAGTTTTCTTGAAGTGCAAGAGCTGAAAGTGTTATGTGTAAATTATTTAAAATATAATAAATGTTTAAATTCCGCATCATGTCTGATAAATTATCTTCTTTATCCAATCTATCATTTATAGCTAAGAAATCATAAAACTTACGCTCTATTCTATATAGCTGCCCATAATATTTTTGGTCTTTAATGTCTTGTTTTCTCAGTAACTTTTTGCTCTTATTGGCATGTCGTTTAAATAATTCGAATAACTCCTTCTTTAGTAGTTGAGGGTAAAGTAACTCATACTTATGCACCTCATCATTTTTCATAGTTTGAATAGCTAAAAAATTCTCCGCTAATTTCTGTAATAGGTTCATCTTGGCATTAAATAATGTCTTTTCTTTTTTTACTTTTTCTAATTCATGTGCTTTAGCCAAAAGACGATCTTTAAATAACTCTTTACGAGCTATATCTCGCATATTGGTATCAAAATCCCTTGGCTTCATTTTACTCAATATTTTTTTTCTATCCAATATCTCTAATAAGCGAACAACATATTTATCGGTATTAAAATATCGACAGGAGATAAAATCTTTGAAATTTTCTAATTCTTTTCCCTCAAAAGTACGCAGAATCTCTATACAAAAGGTAGTATTGTTTAACATAATAAATATATAATTAATTATTGTTAAGCCTACAAATGAGAACTAAATAATTGATTAATAGAAAAATATAGATACAAATATAATTATAAAATCGTATTAATTTGCTTATTTCTACCGAAAAAATAATACACATAATATTATCTTTGTTTTGATAATAAAATTTTTGAATACTAAAAACAACACTATGAAAAAAATATTTATCCTTTCAATTTGCTGTTTGATGGCAACTCTTTTTTATGCACAGTCTGTCAATTATACCGTTAAAGTCGATCGTGTGCGATGGTATGAGATACAAGGCCTTCCCGATAATAATTGCTTCGAATGGACCGAAGAGGAATATTCTGCCCGTGTATGGTTTGATGATAATATCAATGGTATAGATGCGGGTGGTGATTGCTTTCAATGCAATTCGAATGGTGGCTGCACGATTAGTCCCAACTTCACGCTTGGCAGCAGAAATAACACCTGTGCCGAAACCATTAATATCATCTTTCAAGGTTTCGAGCAAGATGGAGGAGATCGTTGCACTATGGATCCGGGAGATAGTTGTCCGTGCGGTCCCACAACCGTAGCATCTATCAACTTTCGCAATGACGGACCGGGGTGCACGACCTACGGTTCGTATGGCTGCAGAAATGACCATGACGTGCGGGTAGAGATTTGTTGGAATTACGTAGAATATGACAATAAGGAATGTACTAGCCCCGCGACTGCCAATGTAGGCTCAACAGCTTTTACTTTATCAAAAGAATGCAACGCGACAGACATCACCTCTTGCACTTATAATGACTATAACGATACTTGGTATAAATACACCGTAGGGAATCGTTTTTTGAGGTCCTTACAAATTGATACCGAAGGTAGCAACTACGATACCGCTTTAAGCCTGTTTGACGCTTGTGGTGGTAATGAGCTAGCTTGCGACAATGATAGCGGTAGCGGTAATTTATCTAATATAACGCTTGACTGTGTACCGTCCGGAACAACTTATTATATCAGAATTTCGGGATATAATGAAGCTTATGGTACAGGTACTCTACACATTACGGAGTTTCCTGATGACATTACCGCAGCAGATGCCCCTGTTCATACCAACATCACTAATGATACTACCTATGTTGCTATGCCTCCGTGTGAAAGGCCTGTTCCCATAGAATAATTGATTTTTTTTCAATTCTTTTTTGGCAAAAGTAATTAAAATTATTACAAAATAAGTTAATACTTATTTATGTAATTAATTTATTATTAATTATTCAAAATAATTTTATTGCACTTTAAGTATTTAATAATCAGCAAAATATAAATCTTAAATAAAAAATTTATACAAATCTTAAGTCTATTTTATGGTGGTTACTTTCAAAAACACTAATTATTTTTGCATTGACAATTATTTTTTTTTAAATATTTAAATCTGATACCATGAAGAAAGAACCATTCCTTTGATTTACTATCTTATCACAGCATTTATTTATTATCGGCCTGTCAATTATTTGGTTGAAATTATTAAAATAGAGTGATACGAATGCAATAAAATACGCATCAAAATTAAAAAATAGATATTCACCATTAGTTAAAGTATAAGTTGTTGAATACCTAATCAAACTTTTAGAAGCAAACTATACACGAACTATACAAACCGATATTCGAAAATGAAAAACATAATTAGAATACTCGTATGCTGTTTAGTATCCACAGGCTTATATGCCCAACAACAGCAAATCACCCCACCAATTTCCCATAATGGAAAATCCGAATGGATGACTTTCAAAACCGCAGAACAAACTTCAGCAAGTCAATTGGCGCAGAATAAAGCCAAATTCAAACTCAAAGAAAATGACGCGCTACGATTGCTTGAAGCCAAAGCTGATAATCTTGGTTTTGTTCACTATCGTTTCTTACAGGAATATAAAGGTGTACCCATAGAACATGCTATTTTCCTAATGCACGAAAAAGACAGTCGAGTAATCAAATCGAATGGGAACCTCCTACGCGATTTAGATATTGACGTAATACCTACTCTAAATGAACATACAGCACTGGAAGTTGCACTTCAAAGTATCAACGCTTCAAGGTATGCTTGGCAAGAACTCTCATACGAAACAAGATTGAAAGAGAGAAGAAATGATACTAACGCTACTTTTTATCCTACAGCAGAGCTAGTGATTATTGACACTTCGCATGAGCAAAAAGCCGTTAATTGCAGATTGGCTTATAGGTTCAATATCTACGCCATACAGCCCTTAACCAATCAAAAAATTTATGTGGATGCACATACAGGGGAAATACTGGATTCGCAAGAATTGATAAGAAGTTGTACTGATACTCCGGCATCCGGTATTACAAATTATTATGATACTGTTAATTTTACGGGCTGTTATGACGGGAATCGCTATATATTAAAAAATAGCGATGTACAGGTGTTTGATGCAAATAATGCAACTGGACGTAATGGTACACCCTTCACCGATACGGATGGTGTTTTTGTAGATGATTCTACCAAAACTGCGGTAGAAGTACTATGGGCAATAGATAGTACTTATCAATACTTTCGTAATGTGCATAACCTCACTTGTTTTGACAGTGATTGTATGCCCATACACAGTTGGGTGCATCATGGACAAAATTTAAATAATGCATATTATTCTCCTTTCGACAAAGCAATAGTATTTGGTGATGGAGACGGTGTGAGTCGAACATCATATACGAGTATAGATATAGTGGCACATGAGATGATACACATGCTCACCGATAATACTGCCGATTTAGACTATGAGAGAGAATCAGGATCCCTCAATGAGTCATTTTCTGACATCTTTGGAGAAGTCATTGAAAGATATATGTTGTTGGGGACAAATGATTGGACTGTTGGAGCAGATATTTTTGCTATAAGTGGCGCATCAGGACTTAGAAGCCTAAGCGACCCCAAAGACCCAACTATGGCGTTCCAACAACCGGACACTTATCAAGGCAACCTATGGTTCGATATTAGTTCAGTTTGTAATGGAGGGAATGACCATTGCGGTGTACACACGAATAGTGGCATACAAAATCACTGGTTTTATTTGCTCTCTGAAGGAGGAAGCGGCGTAAATGATAATGGATTATCTTATAATGTAAACGGTATTGGTATGAGCGCAGCTGCAGCAATAGCTTACAGGATGTTGAGTGTTTATCTTACACCCAAGTCGGGCTATGCGGATGCAAGGGTAGCCGCAGTACAAGCAGCAGTGGATTTATATGGTAACAGTCCTGAAATTATTGCTCAAACACAGGAAGCATGGAATGCAGTAGGCGTTTTATCTGACCGTGTCGTGGATTCTCTCGCCTTAGTTGCATTCTATAATTCTACAGACGGTGCAAACTGGACGAATGCGTGGGATTTTTCGCAGCCTATGGATACTTGGTACGGTGTTACCGTTAGAAATAAAAGAGTAGCTTGCCTTGACTTGGATGGTGTGCACGATTGTAATGGCACCTATTCACCGGAGAGTTTAGGGAATAATCTTACGGGCAGTATTTCACCTGCTTTGGGGGCTTTGAGTGAGTTAATTATCTTGTCTTTAGGTTATAATAATTTAGTAGGTGCAATTCCTCATGAGCTTGGTAATTTAACGAAGGCACATTTATTTTATTTAAATAACAATCAATTAACAGGTAGTATTCCTTCCGAATTAGGCAATTTAAGTTCAGCAAAGTATTTCGCACTTTCAGATAACCAAGTAACTGATAGTATCCCTGTAGCTCTTGGAGACATGTCTAATTTAGAATACTTATATTTAAATAATAATAACTTAATAGGAACAGTTCCTTACTCAATAGGTGATTTGAACCTAAATCGTTTATATCTTAGAAATAACCCGCTGACATGTTATATGCCAAACTTGGCAAATCTTTGTGGCATCTCCCCTGATAACATTGATATACACACCAATACTAATCTCAGTGCGTGGACAGATTTCTGTAATAATGAAATAGGGCTTTGTGACACTGATATCCATGTTTATCCCGGCGACTGTGACAATAATGGAATTGTCAATCAACAAGATTTTACACGTTTAAGTCGTTTAATAGGAAATGCAGATAAATATCAAATTTTAGGACCTCTACGCCCAAGTGCTACTCTTGAGTGGATGCCACAGCAAGCTTACAAATGGTTATTTTCTTTTCTTGAAACCGATTTTGTTCATGGAGACAGTGACGGTAGTGGAGATATAAATCTTGAACTTGACGAAGCCGCAATATATGACAACTTTGGCAAAACAGTTGGCAGTCAGGGAGCGTCACCTTCGTCGGATAGCACTAATACCTCACTTTATTTTGTAATGGAGCCTAATCAAGCGAAGTCAGATAGTCTTGATGATGCCAGTGTGTACAATTTGTGGGTAGTATCGGACGTAGATGAACCTATTTTAGCACATGCTATTGATGGTATTATCGCATTTGAGACACCAGTATCTAGTGTTACCATGGATGTCAGTAACTCCTCTCTCAATCCTGCTGCTGATTTTGATATATTTATTTCAGATACTTTGTATTTTTCACTATCGCGAACAGACCTTACAAATCAATCGATTAGCGATGAGCCCATCGCAATTATTGTTGTTGGCGATGTACAAGGTGGTGACAGTGATGCTCTAAATGCTATTCCCGGTGACGGGCGTGTATTACAGATTCCTGAGGAATTACAAAATAGTAACTTTGATGACTTAAAAAATGCCACAGGCAGTGTTCATATTGATATGGAAAGTATAGAAATTCCGGTGAATCGTACTAATTTTTATCATTCATCGGGTGAAAATATTCAAGGTGGTTCACCTCCATTACCTACCAATATTACTACATTCAGTGGTAGTTGTAATACACCGGCTAAAGCGGACGTAACAGTATCAGGAGGTACACCGCCTTACACATATATGTGGAGTACCGGAGATACATTAATTACAATGGATACCACTGTTCAGTTTACCAATTTTGAAGTGGGTACATATGGTATGATTGTAAGCGATAGTACCGGACGAAATAACTCAATGACTGTGCAGATTGACGCATCAGTATTGTATAATGATGTAGGCAATCAAATAGAATGTGATGGCAGTATGTTTATAGTACCTGACTTATGTGTAGGTATTGAAGGAGCTTATAACTCTAGTACGGGTATAATGAACAACAATTTACGAATGCGAGGTTTTCTGCCTGATAAACAACCTTATAATATTGAACCATGGAATTATCAAGGTGCAGAAGGTTTAGGTTGGACTTCTGACGATTATCCTGAGAATACAGTGGATTGGGTCTTAGTTTCTCTCCGAGCATCAATGGAATCAAACACTCAAATAGGACGAGCTGCCGCAATTTTACAACAAGACGGATGTCTTTATTTCCCTGATGGAGGTGTTCGTTTAAATAGTCAGGTAGATTCAGCCTATGTCGTCATCCAACATCGTAACCATATAGCTGTCATGACACCACAACCCGTAGCAATTGTCAATAATACATTGACTCATGACTTTAGGTTGGAAGATAGTTATCGGGATGCAACAAGTTTTGGACAAAAACAACTATATGGCGATTGGGTAATGTTTGCGGGAGATTGCGACCAAGTATCAGACTTACAAGGATACGATATTAACGGCTCAGATAAGGCTTTATGGATTAGTCAGAATGGGAATTTTGCTCAATATCTTTCATCTGATATGAACCTAGATGGAGATGTGAATGGGGCAGATAAAGGTGTCTGGCTAAACAATAATGGTATATCTTCTCGAGTGCCTAAATAATCAAACAACACTCACAAGCACGGGCGTAAGTCTACATGCGTCCGTGTTTCACACAAACAAAATTTAATACATTCATTTAAATTTGATTCAGACTTCACGCAGTGAGTGGAGATAGGAGAGGTCTGTACTTGTATAAACTTTTTATCAATTAAATAAAATATTATGAAAAAACATACGCTTCTTTTTTGCTGTACATTATTATCATTTGGGATGTATAATGTCACTAGTGGGGTGATTTTTTCTCCTAATGAGTACAGTATAAACGCAAATCCGAATGACTGCAAATCCGAATGGATTCGAGGTGCATTTATTGGAAGAGGATATGTAGATGTGTCGTACATCAGTCATTATTACGATGATGCGTCGAAACCCGTTTATCGTATCACATTATGCGAAGACCTCGAAATTAGAATTGCTCCCGATAGAGATTATCTGACATTTAAAAATGGTACCAAGCTCACATTTCATTTCAGTGGTTACGTAAAAAAGGGAACGCTCGCTGAGTCTGCACAAATCCAAGAGGGAGATGAATCTATACGGCTTTCAGCTAATAGGCGATACCACTTTGATACGCAGGGTAGAGTATGGCTTTAAGTCTTCTACATCGAAAATGATATGAGTAAACGCCATAAATTTTCAAATTCATAACTAACATCAATTATTTTATTTATCAAAAAAAATCTTAACATGAGAATTTTCAAATCATTATTGTCGATCACAGTGCTGCTGATGATCGGGTTTGCTTCGAGTGAAGCTGTATGTTCCGAATATTTTGCTCCCATAAGCTGTATTATGAGCGAAACAGACGCAAAACCTACTCACAACTGTGAGTTGGAATACACTACCAATTCATCTGTGTGTTATTCAGAAGAGGAAACACTTTGTATTGATGAATCAACGGATGAATGTACCGAATCTACTTCAAGCAAAGTAGTGTGTCTCAAAGGCATACGTCCCGCCAAAAAAGTACGATGTGTTCCCGGTGAGAGAAAAGTCAGAGTAAGACATGATTACTGCAAAGGAACAGGCTATGTCTTAAACCACAATGTAAAATGTGGTACATGTTATGGTGCAGGTGTGGTACGTACAGAGGACGGATGTACACCGTGCTATATCTGCTGTGGTGACGGAAGGAAAGTTGATAAGATGTGTCGCGGTAAAGGTTGGATATGGCAGTGTGTTTCTCAACGCTAATTCACTTATGTATCCCACATTTACAAGTGTGTGGGATACTATCTTTATCAGGTTGTAACCCTTATGCAAATGCTTGATATGTAGTTGACAATCGCGCTCAAATTGTGCGGAATGAAGAACAATAGAACCTTAGACCAATATTCTGTAATCACTAGAATTCATCAATTTTTTATTACACATTTTAAATGAACTCGACTTATGAAAATTTCGAGACTGCTAGCGTTTGTCCTTGTGCTTCTGACAATCGAACTGACTTCCTGTGAGGCACTATTCTGTTTTAAAGGTGTCAGACCTGCGCTTGGAGTACGCTGCGAACCGGGGGAGCAAAAAGTTAGGGTGGTACACGATTACTGCCAAGGGACAGGCTATGTTTTAGAATATCGTTCAAGATGTGGCACTTGTAATGGACAAGGCGCAATATGCTTTGAGGGAGATATCATAAGCTGCTTTGTATGCTGCGGTGACGGCAGAAGGGTGGATAAGTTATGTCGTGGCAAAGGCTGGACATGGCAGTGCAAATATACCCAGCCCTAATCCAATTCAATACTCTGCACACACTTCGTATGCAGGATTTTAATGATTCAAAATAATTACAAATGAGAATAATGTATTCGCGACTAACCATATTGTCATTACTCCTTCATTTTACTTCATGCTGTATTCCCGTAGGACCGGAATGGATAAAAATAAGCACTACATGCCTCCCTCAAACTTCCTTTCAGATAGAAATCCCACCACCGGATAATGAATTTTTCTATTTCAAGGCAACTGGTAGTAGCAAAATCACTTCTGCGGAGGCAAGTCATAGGGCAAAAAAACTTGTACGAGAAGAAATAGCAAAATCAATATCCACTGAGATTGGTGTACCTGTACAAAGCAATCGAATCAATATGCACGGTATACTTTTCACACATGAATATGACCTCCAGTGTGAAACCCTGTGGCAACACCATTGCAAAAAACGACGACAACGAACCACGACCAACTTCGAAGTAACTATAATCGCAAAATACTCAAAAAACGATTTTCAAAGAGAATTAAATAGAATTGTAAACAAAGCTTAACAAA
Source organism: uncultured Saprospiraceae bacterium (assembly GCA_938028705.1). Classification (GTDB taxonomy): domain Bacteria; phylum Bacteroidota; class Bacteroidia; order Chitinophagales; family Saprospiraceae; genus JAHDEO01. The sequence goes on from CALIZI010000413.1 coordinate 21,735, forward strand.
ACATTAAAATTATGAAATTAAAACATTTTTTATCCGGCTTTATGCTGTTGATTTATTTTAGTGCATCTGGAGTTCCCACGCTGGTACCGGAAATTACTGTCACATTAAAATCCGGCGAACAAATCACGCTATATGAGGACTCAGAAGATAAAAACCTTCTTTACATCAAGCCTAAAAAGCTGGAGTTGAAAGAATATAAAAAGGGAAATCAAAAAATTTCCGCTTTCAATATATCAATTATCAGAGGCATTGAAGATATTACACTTGAAAGTTCAATGCGAGACCATACCTTTAGTAAGGTAGGTCGAAGCGGCTACATTGATGCTGTATTTAAACTGACAACCGGAGTGGATGATATGGGTGAGTTACGACGAGAACTAACTGGACTCAATGAAGGTAAATATGCTAATCATAGAATCAGTTTACTACCCATTAAACCCGGATCGGCTTCAATCACCTTAACTCGTACACCTGAAGGGCATGTGGAAGAGTCCGAATCCGCAGTTTCAGGAGCACCTATTAGAGATGTTTCATCAGAGTATGGAGGCGTGATAGCAGTAAGGCTTCAACTTTCTGAAATTGACGCATTAATATTAATGGAAAGTATTGAGAAGGTTCCATTTACGACTATATTCGATGTAAAATACGAAGGAGAAGCCTATTGGAAATTACCTAATACTAAAGTAATCGTAGAGGCTAATAAACGTAAAATATACGAATACGTTAATAATCATTTCAACGCGAAAGGAGCGATAGCATTCTGGTCATTTGGAACTGATATTCAAAAGATAAGAGAGAAACTTGAAAAAGATGGAGGTCTTAAAGTTAAACTTGAAGATAATCATGACATCGGCTATGAATATTTAAAAACTATAGCTGACGAATATATAAAGTCATTTGTACTCAAAGAAATGTTTGAGCAAGAGCTTAAACTGGACGGAGAGGGGATGAATTCTCCTGAAATTGGTACGCTTGGTCCGGGAGAGAAAGGAAAATGGGGTAACATTAGTACGGAATATAACAGAAAGAAAATTGAGCAATTTGAAGATATTAATGTGACATTTGAATGGGAGTTTGGTTCTTTAAAGACCTTACCTGTTCGTGCTAATGCGGATATTTCCGGGATAGGACTAAACAATTTCACAATCGTGGATACTTATAACAGTTTCTTTTCATATAGAATGATGGGTATAACCGGTATAAAGACTACCGATGATAGTAAAATTTTGAAATCTAAGAACCTTGGTCGCTCAACTTTCAATATATCAATAATCGGAGACCAAGGCAGTATCGAAAAGCGTGTTGCGGTTTTTAGTCCGTCTGAAAACAAGGAGTATGTTACGGTGTATCCCGCTATTCTCAATTTGACATACGATAGGGATAATGACAAATTTGTCAAAGAGCGTGTAAAAAAGATTGTTTATGATTTTGAATATATAGATGACCACACACAGTATGTTAGTGAAGGTAATAATTTTAATATTGGCTCTGAATATGACGTTTCCTTTATTGGGGTTGATGATTGGTTAAAATATAAAAAAGTTGTTCTTAGAAGCTCTATTTTCTCTGAAAAATATCCAAATCTGGATGGTGTGAACCTTACGATAACTTCTGATAACGATGATAGAATGGAGGTGGTTTTTTCTAAAGATAAAACTGAATCTGATTATGTGATACTCATTAAAAATTTGAATTATTCAGCAAATATCATGGCTGAATATATACGGAATAACGAATTTGTAGAAGAGGTAGAACAGTTAGATTCCGGAAAATTCGACCAAACAGGAAAAAGTATATTCATTTCCGGTAAGGATATACCCAAACTTCTTGAATACGGAAGATAGTATTAACAAATCAAAGGCTCTTCACTGCGTCGGTGAAGAGCCTTTTTAAATGAAAAAAGAAATAAGTTATGTACAAACTTCTAATGATAACAATAGAATTAATCATAATCTTACTGGCTTCATGCAGTACTCCAAATAATGTTCCTAATGCTGAAGCTAGTAAGGACACTCAAAGTAAAATCTCTAATACACCAAGCAAGACTACACAAATCTTTGATACGACTCCTTTTGAAATAGAATTAAACGGTGTATCCACAAAGTTTTATCCTGACAAAGATAAACCCAAGACGGTTTTCTGGTACAAGCCGTCCGCTCTTTGGATAGCAAGACAAAAAGAGGGAGTACATTCAAGATTAGGGTTCAGTATCGAAGTAGTACATCAAGATGAGCCGGTTAATGTCAATATGGTCATCGACCCACGCTATCCCCCAAATTATGAAGACAATTTGAAAAAGACGATTTGTGAAATGGGAAAGGGACCACTTGATGCATTTGAGCCAAAAAAAAGTTACAAACAGATAGAGTTCAGATTGATGTCTTACGAAAATCCGCGTATCACATTCGACGAATTATTCCGTTCCGGTAAAATCATGGGAGAGCAGAGGTTGAAGTCTTACCTCAAAAATTTACATAAACCATTTCCCCTCACATTACAACTTGATTATGGGGACGCAAATACTCTCTTCGAAGGTTTAATACAACAACGGACAAAAAGAGTTGCACGTTTGGAACATGGTCGCAATGAAGCAATTCCGATTTATATAGATTTGGAGTTCAGTCCTTTGGATATGCCGGTAGAGCATAGGGTAGAGAAGATAGACGGTAAGTATATTATGACCATCTCAAATCCTACCGAGCATGAAATTACAGTAAATCATATCAAATATGAGGTAAAAAACGAATTCCCAAATACCAAGACAGTTATGCGTTCCATACCTGCTTCATCAAAAAAAGATAAAAGCGTTAATGAAATCAAAATTACTCTTGACGAAAAACCCTACATCATCCAAGACATTGATTTTACACCAAAATACGATTACGCTGATGCCATAAAACAATATTTTATAAATAAGTCACCACAAACGGTGACCGAAGTTGCGATAGAAATTAATGCAGAAAAAAATGCTACTCAAAAACATTTGCTAAATCAGTTTGATTCACTCTTTCTTGAGATTAATTTACTGGATAAAAAGAGTATTGATCACACAAAAACAGTACGTATAGATAATAATAAACAACCCGAAGATGTGATTATAAAAAGTTTCGGCAAAGCCAAAGCTATAAAATACAGACTTGTCGGAAAGCAAAAAAATAATTCTACTCCGTTTGTCTCTCAATGGAAGGAATATCCGCAGCACCAAATAGGGGAGAAAATACTCATTGACTTCAGATACGATATTGGCAACTTGATAAGTTTAGAAACGGGAAGAAGTAAAAATATGGCATCCGTAGATAATGTTATGGTCGTATCGGATGATTCAAATTTTTCATCCATTACGCTTATACCCGGTCAGCTTACAATCGTAAAAACAGGTGACGGGACACCAAAATATCAAATCACGCAGGTAGGTAGTCGCGCCGAAGGATATATGGAATTGTTTTGCCCCGTTTATCCCACTACAATCAGGAAGATAAAAAAACGTTGGCAGATAGAATCTCACCGAATAGCGAAACTAAAAAGAGCAATATTGACTATAGACATTGACGGATACAAACCTATCGATAAAAAGGAAATAGAAATTGACCCACAAAGTCATATTCGATGTTACTTTAATGTAGATGCTACACAAATGGAACACGTTGTGGAAACAATAGAATCATATCCTAGTAGAGTTACCGTTTCTGCAAAACTTTATTGGGTATCCGGTGGAAAAGAATTTACTACGAATACCATAAGCTATCCACTAAAATAAATGCACTGACTTCTCTTTGTATGACTATTTTCCAGAACATATCTGAATTGGAATTTTTCGAGTTGTTCGAATTATATTATATCACAACAAAGAAGTTGTATAGTTTGAAGGGGCGAGTCACTCGATATTTTAGACTTGCCCCTCTCGTAGTTTCAGAATTAAAAATATCAAAAAAAGGCTGCACCCCCATGCAGCCTTTTTCTATCTCAATCAACTTACTTTTCAGCCTTATTCTTGAGTTTGACACCTATTGCCCTTGCCATTAGGCTGTATGCTTCATAAACCCTCACTTTTCGGGTCAAAAAATTAGATTTTTTCAAAAAATGTAGTGTGAAAACATCTTAGATTATGTCGCTAAAAGGCTTTAAATTTGCGGCATCATGGCATTTTTGAAGGTAGAAAAGTTTTGGACAAAATGGGAACTAGGGAATTGGGCGTTTATCGGGATAAATAACTAATTTCAAAGTGAAAAATAAGCGCAAAAGCCACCGTCAAAATGTTCGATTCTTACCCTAATGAAGTATAGCAAGCTGCTCAAGGAGTATCGTCTTCACAAGTTATGGCAACGCATCACCAAGCGACATGACTTGAAAATAGATTTGGCGAACAGTATCTTACTGCTGCTTTTAGACCGCTTGAATGAGCCTTGTAGTAAGTTGTGCAGTTATGATTCACAGTCGGAATACTGTAGTGTGAAAGCTAAAAATATAACTAACTCATTGTCAGTTTTTTATGGCGTTTTGGAGTCAAATTCAAGAAAAATTCCAAAAGTATCACGCGAGTACATATTGGAATTTGTTTTTTTGGAATTTCCCTTTTTTGGTATAGTTTTTTATTTAAAATAATAAATCGCGGAAAGACACTAAGTACATTGTTAATTAAATTTCTTTGTGTTTTTTGAAATGTAAAATGTAAAATAATAAAGAAACTTTTTGGACAATGTACTAAGTGACAAGCTATCCACTTGGTGTCTTTTTTGTTATAATAGAATTTATTTAAAATAATATAAACAAAAATATGAATATTCTTAAATACCAGTTCCTCCCCTTTCTTTTCTTCCTTCAAATATCAGTAAGCGCGAGCGATGTTGTCTTTAATGTTCAAATCAATAATCCGACTGCGACCAATCTTTCAGTCAGTATTTTAGATGATGTCTTGTCGGGTGAAGAACGTGGATATATGTTCAATCTGCGTAGTGATAATCAGACCAATTTTGTATTGAATATTGACAAAGAAGAAGTGCTGACCGTGCGCTATGAAGCTGCTATATTCCAACTTATCGTGCGCCCCGGCGATGCCCCTGTGATTGCCTTCGACGGCTACGATGTACTCGGTACACTCTCCGTAACAGGTGCAGCGAGCAACAGTGCTTTTTTGGAACTCCAACGCCGCTACCCTGCGGGCTTCCCCAATACCACTTATTCTAATTCTTTCCTCCCTTTGAACTTAGATGAGCAACTGACCCAACAAGCTGAATATCAGAGTCAAAGCGAATATTTTGCCATGCTCGACCAAGTCAAAAACGACAAACTCAGCATTGCAAAAGATAGTCGTTTTTTAAAAAATAAAATCAATTACGAGACTGCCACTTATAAGCTCATTCACCTGCTTGCCAACAAATACCAACACACGCCCGACGATGCCCGACGGCAAGCCAAATCCATTGTCAGCAGCCTTAATTTGAATGATGCCGACCTGCTCAAATACTCTTTTTATACCGATGCTTTGACGGCTTATACTTACGTCAATCACTTGGCAGTCGATGAAAATCCCGAAGGCGAAGAATTTGAATATTATGAAGCCATTGAACGCAATTTGAGCGGAAAAGTACGTGCATTTATGGCAAGCAAACTGTTTTATAATGCCTTCCGTTTTGGTCAAACTCCGATTATTACCAAAAAATACAGCGCATTCAAAAACAACAACCCCTACCCCGAATACACCTCCAAACTTGATGTCCTTTTCGGCGAGCGCATACAGTTTGACGAGAACGGTGTAGCCCCTAATTTCAGTCTGCCCGACGAAAACGGACGTATGGTTTCACTGAGTGATTATAAGGGTAAAGTCGTATATTTGAGTTTTTGGGCAACTTGGTGCAAACCCTGTCTGAGCGGCTTCCAAAAATCTGAATCTATGCGTAAAGAACTTGCAGATATGGGCGTGGTGTTGATAAATGTTTCGGTTGACCGCGACCCCAATGTGTGGAAAGCCACCATGTCGCGCATCAATATGCCCGGTATCAATCTATTGAGCAAAGACAGCGCAATCCTCAATACTTATGATGCAGGTTCGCTTCCGGTCTATAATATTATTGACAAAAATGGTAACTTCGCTTATCTGTCCGACGGCTTCCGCGATGTGAAAGCCGAATTTCGGAGTTTGATAAATCAGTAAAATACCGGATAGGTATTTCCATTTTAAAATAAATGTCATATCTTAATGCCTTTATACTTTAGTATAACAGTTAATTAGGTAATTAGTTAATCAGGCTAACTCGTTGATTATTAATACTCTAACAATAAATATTTATTAAGATAAATAATTTTAAATAAAGTTTATTATTAATTAAAAACCAATAAATTAACCTGATTAACTGTTCAAATTTCAACTTCTGTCTGAAGTCTAAAATGCCTGATAAAACAATTTTTCTTTATGATAAAAAGAATACAAGTTTCAAATTACAAGAGTTTAGGTCCTAATACCATAATTAATTTTGATAAAGAATTAACGGTATTTGTAGGGCAAAACGGTTCGGGAAAATCTAATATCGTTGATATGTTTAGGTTCATTTCCGATGCCATGAAAATAGGATTGGAGGGAGCTATAACAAAGAGACATGGTATCAAAACAATCAGAAGATGGAGTTCGGGACACCCACTCATTATATCATTCAAAATAGATTTAAAAAATAAAGATATACAAGGAACTTATGAATTTGAAATAACAAGTCATAAAATACACGAATATGCCGTAAAAAGTGAAAAGGCTTACGTTATCTTGAATGACCAACACTTCCATTATCATGTTAATAACCAAGAATGGAAAGATAAGCCCAAAGGCTTAAATCCACATTTATCACCCTTAAATTTAGCACTTCCGCTGATTTCCGGTGATGAGAGGTTCAAGCCGCTTGAAGAAGCATTAAGAAACATGGCGGTGTATCATATTTATCCTGAAACACTGCGTGAACCGCAAAAATATGATCCCAATAAACCAATGGAAGAATATGGCAACAATTGGGTTTCCATACTAAAAGACCAAGACGAGGAAAGCTGGAAGCCGGAATTATTAAGTGGTTTGGGCAAACTCACAGGAGAAATTGATGATATAGAGATTAAACAAGTAAGCGGTTATCTGTTGGCAAGATTCAGACACGGACAAAGGGGGAAAAGCAATAAATCCAAGTGGTTTGAGGCTACACAAGAATCTGACGGTACATTAAGAATAGCCGGTATCATTACAGCACTTCTTCAATCTCCCCCACTGTCCGTTATGGGAATTGAAGAACCTGAATTGACCATACATCCAGGAGCAATTCCGTTGTTATTTGATTTTATCAACCAAGCCACAAAAAATAGTCAGGTTATTTTGACCACGCACAGTCCTGAATTGTTGGATTGTATTGAACCCCGAAATATACGAGTTGTTGAGCGGTCCGACCAAATAAGTTATGTTAAGGAAATGGCAAAAGACCAAAAAGATATTGTAAAAAAAGGATTACTGACTTTAGGCGAAATTCACCGCACACAAGGTATTACATCAGGACAAATGGAAATGGCATTGAGCTGAAAAATAAATAAAGAAAATGCTGTATATTTTAGTGGAAGGGCATGGTGAAGTCAAATCAGTTTCTAATTTGATAAACAGACTATGGAAAGACTTGAATCTTTCCGCTATACCCATTCATAGTCCACCAATCAGGCTTCCCAATATACATTCTGACGAAGGATTAAAAAAAGGAATTGAACTCATAAAAAGTAAAGGTAATGCAACCGGATTATTGATTATACGAGATGATGAAGATAACTGCCCGAAAGAACTTGCTCCGACTAAAGCCGAATTTATCAGAACTCTTGATCTACCTTTTCCGGTCTCCTACCACCTGATGTACAGAGAATACGAGGTATTATTTCTTCCTTGTATCAGCCTGATGGCAGGGAAAAAAATAGTTGATGAAAGGGGAATTAAAAGGACAGGTATCATTAAAGGCGCAGAATTTACAGGAGATTTTGAAAGTAAAAGAGATATAAAAGGGATTATCAGCAGTTTTTTTCCTGCGAATAGAAAATATAAACCGACTTTAGACCAATTGCCATTAACAAGAATGTTGGATTTTGATGTCATACGGGAAAATGATGTTCCTTGTTTTGGAACACTTGAAAGATGTCTGATTCACCTCTCTGAGAATTTAGGTACTCATTCAGTTTACCCTGAATAGTCAATGATTCCATTAGTAAAAGATAATTATTATTTTTAAAAATAATATTAATAAAAAACACAAATGAAATATCTCACTGTACTCCTACTTATTTTTGCGTTAAGCCAAACCATTTACGCCCAACACACTTTCTCCATAGTAGCCATAGACACAGTGACCAATGAAGTAGGCAGTGCCGGAGCAACTTGTCTGAACAGCGACGACTGCGCTCAATGCAATGCTGCCATTATCAGTCGACTCGTACCCGGACGTGGTGCGGTCAATGCACAAGCATCTGTTTGTCTGCCCAATAGCAACCTTAGTGCTGCCATTGCCGATATGATGCTCGGTTTATCACCCGAAGAAATCCTCAATAACAGAATTGATAACGATGCCTGTGCGTTCGGGAATATCACAGACAGACAATACGGTATTGCCGACCTTGACGGCAACGGCGGCGCACGTACCACCGCCTACACAGGCACCAACGCCCTTGATACAGCCAGTCATATTATAGGCATCAATTACACCATACAAGGCAATATTTTGATAAGCGAACAAGTGCTGACGGGTATGGAAGCAGGCTTTATCGGTACCACAGGTACGCTTGCCCAAAAACTGATGGCTGCCATGCAAGGTGCCAAGATCGCGGGGGCAGACAGTCGCTGTCTTGCAGATGGTATTTCCTCTAAATCCGCTTATTTGCGTGTTGCCTGCCCTAGTGATATAGGTACTGATTATTGCATTGACCTCAATGTAACCGATATGCCCGCAGGTATTGACCCGATAGATTCGCTGCAACATTTATTTGATAATGAAATTGTGGCGGTCAATGATATTTTTAGCCTTTCGGCAAAAGTATTTCCGACCATTACCAATGATATTATCAACATTCAATTGGAAGAAAACGGACAAGCCTATGACATTCGTATCACTAATACCAATGGTATAATCATCACCAATCATTCTACAAGTAATAGCACACAAATAGATATTTCAAGCCTTCCCGCAGGTATTTATTTTATACAAATCAGTAATCGTAAAGGAAATTATTTTACACAGAAAATATTATTGAAATGAAAAATGTAAAATAATAAATGTAAAATTCAAAAGTATTTATTTTAAAATAATTACATTCCTAAATTATTGTAAATTAGATTTTTATAAAAATAATTCACATTATACACTTTTACATTTTAAATTTATTATTTTACATTTTACATTAAAAAACCTTTGTCGTCTTTAAACATTTCCCTAAATTAGTGTGTCTTTATTGAAATGCTTAAATATAGTCTCACATCATTTGAGCATTCCAAATTGTATCATTCAAGCATTCTGATTATGAAGAAGATAGTCGTCATGGCACACAATAAGAAGAAGCCGGCATTGGTGGCTTTTCTGAAAGAACGGGAAGAATGGCTATGGGGCAGAACCCTCATCGCTACCGGACGCTCGGCAACCGCACTTGAAGCTGCCAATATCGGTGTACCACTCCAACACCTCAGCCCCGGCAAATCGGGCGGATACGAACAAATTACCGAACTCATCACTTCGGGGCAGGTAGATATGGTGATATTTTTCCAAGACCGCGAGGTGAAGGAACAACATCATATTGACATTCGCAATCTGCTGGATGCCTGTAATTTTTCCAATATTCCGCTCGCTACTAATCCCGCAAGTGCCGAACTACTTATCATCGGATTGATACGAAAAGAATACGCCACTAGTCAGTGATTAGTTTATAGAGTTTATAGAGTTTATAGAGTTTATAAACTTTATATGGTTGCACTGAAATATAGGCGTTTTTAAATTAATTAAAATTATTTTATAATATTTTTTATTTTCAAAATGAATAATTTATAAATTTAATTTATTATAAAATAATTATTAGTTAGTTTTTTTTTACAAATTACTTAAAATTAAAATATAAAAATTAAATTCATAAACTAATCAACTTCATAAACTCTATAAACTAATCAACTCTATAAACTCAATCAACTTCATAAACTCTATCAACTAATCAACTCTATAAACCAACTAATCTGAAACGACTACTTTCCATATTTTTTACTGTTTTGTCCATTCAAGTATTGGCACAGCATCCTTTGTATTATCAAATGACGACTTTTGATGGCTTACCTTCCAATAAGGTATATTGGATGTTGGAAGATAGTAAGGGTTATATGTGGTTTGGAACGGAAAACGGCTTGACTCGTTATGATGGCAAAGAACTGAAAGTATATGAGCATGACGATTTGATGAGCTATGATTTTAACTCTATCCATGAGGATTCAAAAGGGAATATTTGGAGTCATAATTTTGCCAATCAAGTGGTGCAGATACGCGATGACAGTCTTATGGTCTATGAAGATTCGGTTTTTACCAAACAAGGCTATTATATGGAAATGGTCATGGGTGAGACCGACAATATTTACATTAAGGTGAGAGGTCATCTGATACGATATATACCCAAACGGGATACCTTTAGTACAATATTTGAAAACCCTGAAGGAACGCTCTCTTTTCTGGCTTTTGCCGATGGCATACTCGCAACACTGAAAATAGATGGAGATGGTATCTTGAAATGCCTGCGGTACGACGAGGTGCGCGAAAAGCCGGATACTATCCATATTTTAAATCGACTGCCTAAACATATAAGAACTTATCAGGTGACAAGAGACACTATGCTGATGAGTGATGCTACGGGTATTACTAAGGATATTTATACCATCAGACGAGATAGTATTGTCGTTTATGAGTCTTTAAAAAAATATAATCTGCCGGAAACTTTTAAGGTGAATAACATCAAACTTCTGGAGGGTGATCTTTGGTATTTTACTACTAAAGGTGCGGTCAGACAAAAAGACGGACAGATACTTTTACCGGGTGTGAATACCGCAAATATGATGATGGACGATAATGGCAATACGTGGATAAGTTCGCTGAAAGAGGGGGTGTTTATATTGCCCAATCTCAATATTGAATTGTATAACGCCATCAACAGCGATTTTCCGGTATCTGCCTTCACGTCCATTACTTTTGATGAGGAAGGCAATCTTTTTGCAGGCACTACCGAAGGAAGGGTTGTACATTGGGATATCAATCGAAAAAAAATCTTAAAAGAGTACGATACCGGTATAGGTGTAGATATTTCCGATGTATTCTATAATGAAGCTACGCAGTGCCTGTGGACGAGTGGTATTTTCCAATTCAAAAAAGGACAGGAACAATATGAACAAGCCATTATAGGCGGAGCTATGAAACAAGCTTTTGCTATGGGTGATGAAATACTGATAAGAAGCAGCCGCGAAACATTATTTCACTTAAATCAAAAAAATATACGCCAACGCTCTCCCAATAGCTTTTCTCCTAATTGGGAACCCTACAAAACACGCGGGGGAGAAGGCTACAAACTGTCGCGCAATTTTGGAATCATTAATACGATACACTACGATACACAAAAAGATGAAATCTGGATAGCTACGTCCAATAATACTATTATTAATTCCCGTACAGGTCTAGATACATTTTTTTTGGATAATAAAACGCCTTTAGCTGCAAGGTGTTTTGAACAAATATCAGGAGAAAATCAACTTTGGGTAGGTGCGCGGCAAGGCGGTTTTATCATCTTGAAAGACAAACAACTGTACAAAGATAAAAGAAATGAACAATACAAAGCTTACGGAGAAATAAGGCTTATCAGGCATGGTGGCAATCGTGTCTGGTTATTGGCAGAAGATGCTTTGCTGGTGACGGATAGAGAAGGTGAAATCCTTAGTGTATATACAACCGCAAACGGCATTCAAATCAACGATGTCACCGATATGGCAATTGGCGAAGATAAGGCATGGCTGTGTACCAACAACGGCTTGTTGAGCATCCATTATAAAGAAAATATACTAGCGAAACCTCCTAAACCCATTGTCACAAATGTTTATGTACAGGGAAAACCTCAAAAACACAAAACCGCTTACATATTTCCTCACGATCAAAATACTATTCAAATTAATTTCAGAAGTATATCAAATTTCAAACGTTATTTCAATTACCGCTACCGCTTAGGAGATTTAGAGGAAGGATGGGATACCGTACAGACGGAATTTGCAAGGTATCCGGGACTATCGCCGGATGTATATACCTTTGAAGTTCAGGCACTTGGCATGGATGGACAGACAAGTGAGACCTTGCGTATTGATTTTGACATTGAGCCGCCATTCTGGAAAAACAGATGGTTTATTATTTTATCTGTTTTATTCATGGCAGGCATCTTGTATTTTACTTATCGCAAACGAATAAAATATTTGGAGCGCAGAAGCAACATCCGGCAGCAGCTCCGTAGCAGCCAACTCACCGCACTCAGAAGTCAAATGAATCCACATTTTTTATTCAATTCTTTAAATAGCATTCAAGAATTTATCATACTAAATGAAAAAAAATTGGCGAATGAATACCTCAGTAAATTTTCCCGTTTGATGCGGGTTTATCTCAATCATTCTGCCAAAGATTCGGTGCGCCTATCGGAAGAAACAGAAGCCCTCAAAGTCTATCTCGAATTGGAAAAACTCAGATTTGAACATATCCAAATCAAACTCACTATTGACCCTCTCCTCAACAGCGAAGATATACACATACCACCGCTTTTTGTACAACCTTACGTCGAAAATGCCTTTAAACATGGGCTTTTTCACAAAAAAAATAATCGAAAATTAGATATTTTTTTTACAAAAAAGAACGTTAATACCTTAGAAATTATCATTGAAGACAACGGTATCGGTAGGGCAAAAGCCAAACAAATCAAACAAACACATTCATCAAATAACGATTCGTTTGCTACCTCTGCTAATGAACAACGTCTCAATTTATTGAATTACAATAAAGAAAATTTCATAACAGTCAATATCTTAGACCTTTCGGAAAACAATATTGCCACCGGAACTAAAGTAATCATACAAATTCCAATCAATCACCATTATGAATGATGACCCATTAAAAGTCCTTGTCGTAGATGACGAGCCTCGTTCACAACGAGTGCTGACCGCTTATTTGGATGAATATTGTTCAAATATAAACATCGTAGGCATAGCCGGAGACGTACCCGAAGCTCTTGCAGCGATTCGGGCGCACCAACCACAACTCGTATTTCTTGATATAGAAATGCCCGGAGAAAATGGCTTTCAACTGCTCAAATATTTTGACAAGCCGGATTTTATAATTGTCTTCGTCACAGCATATCAGGAGTACGCACTCAAAGCTTTCCGAAGTTCAGCCCTTGATTATTTGCTCAAGCCCATCGAAATCGCAGACCTCGTTGAGGCAGTCAAAAAAGCCCGCGAACTCCACCACCTTAAAGTCAATGCCAACCAACAACTCGACACCTTACGTGCCAACCTCAATGCCGAACAAATCACCCGCCGACTTGCCCTACCTGTATCCGACGGTTACATCTTCGTAGCAGTTGAGGATATTATTTGTCTGGCAGCAAACGGCTCTTATACCACTGTACATATCACCGAAAAAAAACCCCTGCTTATCTCCAAAAAACTCTATCAACTCAATGAAATGATTGTACATCCCGACATCTTCAAGTCACACCGCTCTTACCTTATCAATCTCAATCACGTCCAACAATACATTCGCCGCGACGGAGGATACATCATTATGAAAAATAACCTCGAAGTTCCCCTCACCACAGGACGCAAAGAAACATTTATGAAAATGATTAAAAACCGCTTATAGATAAAATTACCAATATATTTAAGCGACAATTACTTAACTAATAAAGGCAGTCAAGAGCATCTTGGCTGCCTTTCTTATTTTGTAAAACACTACTAATCAAATTATTACAAAACAAAACATTTTCAAGTAAGAAAATTTTAACAAAAATTATTGACGGTAACAAAATCTGACAACCTGCATCTTTGCATTATCGAATCCATCAAACAATCTAAAAAACACAATTCTCCAAAAGAACATCATGCGCCAAAGAACATATTTTTTTAACCATTTTAACTTTATAAAACAATGGAAACATTCAAAGTAAAATCAGCATTATTCAGTCTATTGGCTATCCTCACATTATCGGTATTCATGACCTCATGTGAGTACGACCTCGTAGAAAGACTAGACACTACCCACTACATCAATCAACCGATAAGTCCGGTTGGCACGACTGATGTTTCAAATGATGATGAAATACTCAAGAGCATTTTAAGTACATCAAAAGGCAAGTTGAAAATTGATGATACCGGTCAATATCGTATTGACTTAAACTACGGTGATTTGAATCGGTCTGTCTATCAAACCCTCAACGAAAAGCATGTACTCAACATTAGCAAAGGCTTTACCATTCCGGCTGAAGATGTAGCTACAATCTTCTGTGTTGCGGAAAATCTCTGCCTTGTTGAAGGAGATTTCACCTTAAAAAGAACACAATTTTATTTCGACAAATCTGCCGGATCAACAGGTTCATGCTTCAACATAAGTCGAATTTTATTTTGCATCAACTAATGACATTTCATACACCGAAAAAACATATTTAACAATCAAAACAACTTAATAATTCCAATTAAAAACCTTGCCCTTTCACTATTCGTGAGAGGGCATTTTTATTTCTACACACCTTCTATCGGTCTAAGTTTACCCATAAAAAAAATTAGATACTCCATATATTTCATCACCTTATATTATCTTTGAGCAAGTATTTTTTTTACAAAAATTAAAAATCGACAAACGAAGTATTTTTTTTATATTAAAAAATGCTTTTGCTTGATATTTTCGCAAGACACCCTTTGCAGTATTCCACACTAATAGATACGAGGTCAGTGCCTTATCGTTTTCAGGTATCTATATCGGTTCACTACCCACTCGCTAAATATGTGGATAGTCGAAGTCTGCTCTTGGCATACAAACACGCAACATAAACCAATTCACCCGATTCGCCGTTTACCTGATTTACAGATTCCCCATTCCACTAATTACCGCTATGCCAAATCTACGTCAATTATTCCTCAGCCACATTGCCCAAACCACCGAACTACCCCTTATGCTCGAAGTAGAATGCGCCGAAGGCATTTACCTCTATTCGCCCGAAGGCAAAGCATATATTGACCTCATTTCGGGCATCAGTGTCAGTAGCTTGGGGCATTGTCATCCGGCAGTGGTGCGGGCGGTACAAGCGCAAGTTACCCGCTACATGCACACGATGGTTTATGGCGAGCATATTCAAGCTCCACAAGTCAGGCTTGCCGAATTACTCACTGCCCAATTGCCCTCGCAACTCAACAGCGTTTACTTCACCAATTCGGGTTCGGAAGCCACCGAAGGCGCGATGAAACTCGCCAAGCGCATCACCGGACGACGGGAAATCATTGCTTGTCGTCGTGCCTATCATGGGAGTACACAAGGCTCCATGAGTTTGATGAATGATGATTATTTCACCCGTGCCTATCGCCCCTTATTACCTGATATTCAGCACATTGACTTCAATTGCGAATACTGCTTAAATAAAATAACGGAACGCACCGCCTGTGTCGTCATAGAAACCGTACAAGCCGAATCAGGCGTAACACTTCCGAGAAATGACTACCTCAAAAAACTCCGCCAACGCTGCAATGAGACCGACACCTTACTCATATTTGATGAGATACAAGTCGGCTACGGACGCACAGGCACCCTCTTTGCCTTTGAGCAATACGGCATAGTACCCGACATACTGACCCTCGCAAAAGCGATGGGCGGCGGTATGCCGATTGGTGCATTTGTAGCTTCGCGCGAGCGTATGATGTCATTTGCCAACAACCCGATTTTAGGACATATCACGACCTTCGGCGGGCATCCCGTTGCCTGTGCCGCAGCATTAGCTACCTTACAAACTTTACTCACTACCAACTACATTGCTACAGTAAAAAAACGCGAACAACTCATCCGCGAATTGCTCGTCCATCCTGCTATATTGGACATTCGCAGCGCAGGATTTTTGATGGCTGTTGAGTTTGAAAACTTCGATATAGTGCAAGCACTTATCAAGGAATGTCTGGAATTGGGCGTGATTGTGGATTGGTTTTTATTTAATAATCGCTGCATACGACTTGCCCCGCCACTCATCATCACCGAACAGGAGATACGTACAGCTTGTCGGAAATTATTGACCGCCATTGATAAAGTGCATAGCGAAGGCGTGAACAAGAACGTGAAGCGATTGAATTATTAAATATAAATTTTTAATTATTTATTTTTTTAAAATAAATTATTTTTAATGTAAAAAAATATTATAAAATAATTTTTAATTAATAAAATAAAAATATTCACGATAACTTGACAATTTCATATTTTAAAAAAAAAATAAAATATATTTGTATTTAACATAGGATATTTTTAATGTCATTTCCTTAAGCAATTTCATCATTTGATTAAAATGATTTCTTATATATAATCATATTGCTCTTCGATAATTAGTCATCGTTACATATTTTCCATTTAAGTGTTGAATTCTTTTATTTCTGGGGTATTTTCTTTC
>CALIZI010000414.1 GCA_938028705.1 uncultured Saprospiraceae bacterium
CTTGTATATTTCACGCAGAGTACGCGGAGTACGCAGAGAAAAGCTATAAATCTCTGCGACCTCTGCGTACTCTGCGTGAGATTTAATCTCAAGGGTTTAGAGTACCAATACATTTAATTGCCCCTAATATTTTACACACTCTTTAGATTTATTGTAAAAGTAGTTGACACTTATTTCATACAGAGAACGCTGAGTTCGCAAAGTGTTAATTATCAAGCCTCTGCGAACTCGGCGTTCTCTGCGTGATTACTCAATTTGGAGCATTTGCTAGATAGCTTGAATTAGAATTTAGAATTTGTTTTTTGGAAATTTTAACCTCAGTTAATTAAGTTTTTGTAAGTCTTCTGCAAAACAAATTCAGTTTTAATTATGATTTTTCATAAAAAAACACTATATTTGTAAAGAGGGGTGTACTCAACATTCTCCAAATCAACCACTCCTGATCTCACCTTATACTGCATACTATCACTGCATTACATCTTAGATAAAATTTAAATCTATATTTTTAATCCCCAAGAGTCACAGAACATCCTCTTGGGAGAAATACAAAAGGCTAATGACAATAACCCAACTTAGGTACATCGTCGCAGTGGACACTCATAAGAGTTTTGCGCGCGCTGCTTCTCATTGCTATGTATCCCAACCGGCATTGAGTATGCAAATTAAAAAAGTCGAAGACGAACTCGGCGTTCTGATATTTGACAGGAGTAAAAAGCCTGTCTTGACTACCGACATTGGTGTGAAAATTATTGCACATTCCCGATTGATTATCAAAGAAATCAATCGGATGCCGGAGTTGATCAAAGACCAAAAAGATGAGATTAAAGGGAACTTACGGATAGGCATTATACCAACGCTAAGTCCGTATTTGTTGCCACTTTTTGTCACGCATTTTATCAAAAAATATGCTGATGTTAATCTTATTTTTGAAGAGCTTTTGTCCGAGCAAATCATTAATAATCTCAACAAAGATTTATTGGACGTAGGCATTCTGGCTACACCCGTAACTGATAATGGCGTGCTTGAAATTCCTTTGTTTTATGAAGGATTTATGCTTTACGGGCATCCTGATACACCTTTGATGAATAAGCAATACATTAAACTCAAAGACTTGAATGTCAATGAGATGTGGTTGCTTAAAAAAGGGCATTGCTTCCGCTCGCAAAGTATCAATATCTGCTCAGAGCATCAATCGGTCAATCATCGTCGCATACGATTTGAAAGTGGTAGTCTCGAAACCTTGAAAAAAATGGTGGAAAGTCGTTTTGGCTATACCTTGCTGCCGGAACTTTCTGTCGTTGACATGAGAAATGACCATAAAAAGTATGTCCGACAATTTGAATCGCCTATGCCTGTGCGAGAGATTAGCATGGTCACGCACCGCAGTTTTGTCAAGCAGCGACTTATTGAATTGTTGCGCGATGAGATTATGAACTATATTCCCGATAAAATGAAAGACAAGGAACGCGGTCAATTGGTGGAAATAACAAATAATAAATAACAAATTCCAAGCACCAAATTCCAAAAAACAAACTGACATGAAGTTGAATTTGTTATTTTTTGGAATTTGGAATTTGTTTTTCAGAAATAAGACCGACACATCAGCACCAGTCCAAACACCACTAATCCAACACCTGAAACATATCTAAGCCATTGAAAATGCTTGGGTTGCATAAAGGTGCGAATTTTCCATGCCAGCAGGAGTTTAATAAAATCGGTCAGCGCAACGGTGATCAGGATAGCCAGAAAATAAGCTGTTCGTTCATTAAAATCCATACTGCGCTCTATCATCGTTCCCGTAACGGCTATCCACAAAAAAAGCACGAAGGGATTAAAAATATTCACTGCCACACCTTTCAAAAAATAGCCTCCATAAGTACGTACTGTAATATTGGTGTCCTTCGGTGCTTTGTATTTACTCAACATAGTTGCCAGCCCGAAAGCAATCAAAATCAAACCACCAATGATACCCATATACAGCTTAAAATTCGGCAATTCGGACAACCATTCCACACCAAAATATACAAGTACCACATAAAGCACATCAGATGCCAAGACCCCCGCCGAAAGCGTCATGCCGGCTGCCACACCACGCTCTATACCTAACTGAATGAGCATAAAAAATATCGGACCTGCCGCCAAACTCAGCAATAAGCCCAATAAAATCCCATCTGATAAGGTGCTTAACATAATCTTGTTGTATTTTTGTTGATTGGTTGATAGTTCATAGTTCATAGTTCATGGTCTAAAAACTATCAACCATGAACTATCAACCATGAACTATCAACCATGAACTATCAACCATGAACTATCAACCATGAACTATCAACCATGAACTATCAACCATGAACTATGAACTATGAACTATCAACCATGAACTATGAACTATCAACCATGAACTATGAACTATCAACCATGAACTATTCCTATGCCTTCTTTACATAAAATTTTCAGCAAATATACAGGACAATTACGAAGTCTGCGTATTGTTTATTATATTAATAATTTATTGAATGCACCTAAGTTGCGGCACAATGAGCAATTGTATAAAAAATACGGCTTAGAAAAAAATATTTTTGGCAGCATTAGCAGCAGCGATTTCAAAGTATCACAATCGGATATTCCGTGGCTCGATAAGCCTGACGCTCACGAAGCACTGGTGGCACATCCTGATTTTCAAAAATTTGATGCCGATACGCAGGCACAACTCAAAGGCTGGATTGATAAAGGCTATTTGATTTTGAAGGGCTTTTATTCGGAAGCAGAAGTCGATGAATTGAACAAAGAAGTACAGCGTTTGTTAGAAGCCAAAAAAACAGATTTTAATTATACGGGGCGTAAGGTGATGGATGCTCACCAAATTTCTGAGACGATTGATAAATATTTTCGCTATCCCAAACTGCTCAATATTATGAATTTTATTTTGGGTAAAAAAATTCATCCCTTCCAAACAATTAATTTCATACAAGGCAGCGAACAACGTGCTCACTCAGACTCGATACACATGACGAGCGAACCTAAAGGCTATATGATAGCCTCTTGGGCGGCTTTGCAAGATTGCCATGAGGGAAATGGTCTGTTGTTTTATTATCCCGGAAGCCACAAATTGCCATATCTGATGAGCGATGATTTTGAGAGCGGACATAGTCGTTGGCGACTTGGCACTAAAGCCTACGCCAAGTACGAAGACAAAATAGCCGAAGTCATCGAAAAGCACCAACTGGAAAAGCAATACTTTCATGCTAAAAAAGGTGACATATTACTCTGGCACGCCAATTTGATACATGGCGGAAGTCCTATTTTGGAAGCGGGAAGTACGCGCCGAAGTATGGTCGCTCATTATTTTTGTAAAGATGTTATCTGCTACCATGAAATCTCCCAACGCCCTGCTATGTTGAAACATTCTTAAATTTTGTATTACAAATTAAAATAATGTGTTATAAATTTGTTGTCAAAAATCAATATCTTTTTTATCACAAAATCAGAATTTTCCAATAGCTAAAGAATTTAAAACAAATTATTTTATTTTATTTATTTTTAAATTAATTGTTTTAAACGCTAATAATGAAAGAAATAGATATTTTGTTATTTTTTAAATAAAAAACAATTTCAATGTATTGTATTTAATTTTCTAACGAAAATGAATGTCACACAAAAACACTTTTCGTACTTGCTAATCTGCCGACACCACTATAAATTCGTTATTACCTATAAATCTGTGACATTTTTTACCCGTAAACCTAACCTATTATGAAAATCATGAGAGAGGCAGGTACTTCCCTGTCTTACGTACAAGGACTAATCATACAACACATCAAAGAACGTGAAAAAAGTATGAATAGCAAGGCTTTAGCCTATCGTCCTTTACGTTTGGAGCCTTCTACTCAGAAGCATCAGGCGTCAAAGGAAAACGAAAAGGTGGTTCGTGCCATCAAAGCCGGAGAAGAATCAGTAAAAAAGCTGATTTTAATATCTGACTTTTTGAAAGTCGTTGATATAAAAATTATTGAAACTTTAATTGCAGACAATCGTTTTGACCGTATGACGACTACCGAGATATTGGATGAATTGATAGCTGCCAGTACCAAACACTAACACCGAAAATAGCATTATCTGCCTTTGGTTCAAGAAATCGAGTAGGCTAAGATATTAGACTTTGGACAGAGAGAATTGGGAAATTAGGTAATCCCGATAACTATCGAGACTTTCTTAGATTTTTACAAAAAGTAATTAATAACATGTTTTATTTTATTAATAAAATTTATTCGATTGGTTATCAATGAGTTACGGTTCTAAACCTAATTTCTCAATTCTCTAGTTCCCATTTTGTCTAAAGTCCAATAAGATAGGAAGAACTTTTATACCTGCGTTTCCGCAAAGGAGTTCCCTTTCCTATCTTATCCCTCTCACACCACCGGACATACGGTTCGCATATCGCGGCGGTTCATAAGTATTGAGTGTCTGTGGTTATATCTCTTTTCTAATGAAACATAACCCCATTGTTCCAA
This sequence comes from uncultured Saprospiraceae bacterium, assembly GCA_938028705.1. Classification (GTDB taxonomy): domain Bacteria; phylum Bacteroidota; class Bacteroidia; order Chitinophagales; family Saprospiraceae; genus JAHDEO01. The sequence continues at coordinate 4,509 of CALIZI010000414.1, forward strand.
TCTCACATTTGTAATTGCCCTGTATAGTATCGGACTTTTCGAGATGCGCCAATAGCTTTTGCGGGTATTCGCCCATTCATAAGCCTTAGGTTGCCGCCTTGTGCCGTACCTTCCTCCGTCTTGTGAACCACTCCGTTTATTATCACGCCACTTTGTAGATAGCGGCGGATGAGACCTAATACCGTTTTGTCTTTTATTTGAAGACTTAACCCAAGTTGAATATGCGATTTCTGTCCGTCGGGGCGGAAATTTGCCGTCGGCTTCTTCAGACCCTGCCTCGCGACAACGCCCTTGCCTGTAGCTAACACTTCTCGCTATCAAGCGTGTAGAGGACGCTCACCTCCAAGTTATTGAACATGCCGGGCACACAATAAAAAAGGACATCCGGTGTTGCCACTGAATGTCCTTGCATATAGTTAAAAGTTAATAATTACTTCCGTTGCATCTTAGCTTCGATGCTCAACGTAGCGTGAGGTACAGCACGCAGACGCTCTTTACTAATCAGCTTGCCCGTATTGCGGCATATTCCATATACCTTATTTTCGATGCGAATCAACGCATTTTTAAGGTGCTGAATCAATTTGCTTTGGCGGGCAGCCATTTGAGTCAGACGCTCTACTTCGGCAGATACGTTGCCGTCATCCAAGCCTTTAAGTTTAGCGTCGTCGCCATCTGCTCTTTCAGATAATTGAGCTTTATAAAAAGTCAATTCTTCTTCAGCTTTTTTCAGATTGTCAGTGATAAGTAGTTTAAATTCTTCTAATTCGGCATCACTATACCGAGTCCTTTCTTTTGTCATAAATTTCGCCTTTTGGTTAGGAAATCATAGGAAGAAAACGAATGGTCACATTTAATGTCTCCTCATACATTTAATGTAAGTTTGTTGTTCCTCTTTTGTCAATTTTCCGCAAATATATAATTTTTTAAAAAAAATAAAACATAATAAAAGGTTAAATGATTGTTATAACATCATTAAACCAAATATAAATATGCAAATATTTAGTGTGCGGAAATTTATTGTTAGTTTGCATTGTGACGCAAAATTACATTTTTGGGTCACAACTTATATCGAAAATAAAGTCTGTTTGTTTAGCAAAATGCCTATATTTTTTTGTTTTTTGACATTAAAATGACGATTAAAAATATCTTAATTTATTAAAAATCAGCTATTTAGAAATAATAAATATTTTACACATTAGTTTCTAAATACACACTTTTTCAGGCATTTATACAAAAATGACATCATATTATTTGTGCCTAAATGACCTAAAAGTATTAGACTTTTTAGAAAAAACTTACTTTTGGCGTATGGTAGAGAGACATATAAAAACGAGAGTTGTCAGACGAATTCTTTTATAAAAGGCGGATATGATTAGGTCAACAGTAATTTCTAAAACAACATTCGTCTGACAACTATACTGATTATTTCGATATTAGAAGGCAATTAATACCAATAAAAAAATTTATCATTCATCTTGAACAATGATATTGGACTTTAGACAAAATCCGGTATTCATGTTGTTTTTTATAAAAAAAATCAACAAATTCATCTGATTGGTTGACACTTCATACGATATTAATTTTACACAAAATATAAGTAAGCCGTTTGGTAAACTTTTCAAGTTTGCTAAACGTGGGCAGGGTACTGAAATTTATAATTAGCTAAATATCAGCACATTACTTCTCCGATAGCTATCGGAGACCAAACTTTTTGAAGTTTAGTAAACGGAGTATTTAAATTTCGTTTTGATTTTTAACATCAGATTCCAAAAGTGTCAAAACTTTTATGATTTAGATGAACTTGTCAAAAAATCAAAGAACTAAATAAATTATACTACTTTTTGTGAAAACAAATAATTTTATTATTTTTGACACAAATAATTTTAAAAAACGAAAAATAGTACACAATCATGAAGAACGTATTTGATGCACAAGTCACCCAAGAAATCATTGGCAGAATCAACCAACTCACACCGAAAACACAAGCACAATGGGGTAAAATGAACGTGGCACAAATGCTCGCGCATTGCAATGTCACCTACGAAATGGTTTATAGCGACAAGTACCCCAAAGCTACCGGATTAAAAAAATTCTTACTCAAACTGTTCGTCAAATCCGCAGTGGTCAATGAAAAGCCCTTCCCGAAAAACTCACGCACTGCACCGCAATTTTTGATTAGTGATGAAAAAGAATTTGCTACGGAAAAACAACGTCTTATTGACTACATCAACAAAACACAACAACTTGGCGGAGCGCATTTTGAGGGCAAAGAATCTAACTCCTTCGGTGCATTGACCCAAACGGAGTGGAATAATTCATTTTACAAACATTTAGACCACCACTTGATGCAATTTGGGGTGTAAGTAATGAGACAAAAATAAACTAACAATATTTGAACCACCAAGCACACTAAAAACACTAAAGTCGAATGGGCGCAGAGGACACAAACTATTTCTAAGTATTTAATAATGAATTTCTTACACAAACTTAGTTTTCTTATTTCGTTAATTCGATATTCGTGTTCTTAGTGCGCTCGTATGTTTGTGGTTAAGATATTTTTGTCCAACTACTTAAAATTTTTCAAATATGACAATAAAAGCAAGTACCGTTGAAGAATATCTCGAAAATATACCCGAAGAGCGCAAGCCTTATTTCAATAAACTAAGACAAACGATAGTAGAAAATATACCGGAAGGTTTTGAGGAAACCTTGCAATATGGCATGATAGGATATGTCGTACCGCACAAGTTGTACCCCGGTGGTTATCACGTCAAACCGAGTGAACCGTTGCCCTTTACACATATTGCCTCGCAAAAGAATTTTATTGCGCTTTATCACTCAGGGATTTATGCAGATAAAGAAATTTTAGATTGGTTTGTAGCAGAGTACCCGAAACATTGCAAACGCAAATTGGATATGGGCAAAAGCTGTGTACGATTCAAAAAAATGGAAGAGATTCCCTACGAACTCATCGGCGAATTGATGCAAAAAATATCATTGCAAGATTGGGTCAATACTTACGAGGCGAATGTTAAGAGGAAGTAGTGAGTGGTGAGTAGCGAGTGACGAGTAGCATGTTATTCAATGAATTATAAAAAACTACGCTCATCTGTACTATAAGGTGAAAATCGTTATTGTAATGTAAAATCCCGTCATTCGTCGGGACAAGTTGTAAAATAATAAATGTAAAATGTAAAAGTGTATAACGTGAATGTTTTTTAATAATAATTTGATTTTCAAAAT
>CALIZI010000415.1 GCA_938028705.1 uncultured Saprospiraceae bacterium
TCGTTGAGTCAAAGTCAAATTATCAGCTTTTAATTCACTATTTTCTGATAAAAGTTTAGCTATTTGAGCATCTTTTGTCACAATGCAAAGGTATATATTTTTTTTATTCTTTAAAAATCAGGAGAGAACCTGAGTAGTTACAATATTTTTTAATTTTAATGAAAATAAAATACCTGATAAATCAATTAATTACGATTTAAAACCGAAGATCCCAGTTACCGAATTTCCAAAATGTCCAAAGTCCAGTTTGCGAGACGGTACAAATTTTTACGAATTTCTTTGTAAAGAATAAAATCTTTCCTAATTTAGCTTTTACCAATCAAAAATTTGTGATTAAATATTTACAAAAAATTGGATAATGACCTGCAAGTTTAAAATTTAAGTAATATCCAATTATAATAGGTTATCCGTTTATTTTGTCTGACACTGAGTTGGTTTATCATGAATTGTAAAACTATGAACTATGAACCAACAACTATGAACTGATAATCCAAAAATATCCAACCAATGAGTAAAGCAGAAGCAAAAGCTAAAAGAAAAGCCCACGAAAGAAAGAGAAAAGCCGTTGCCGCTAAAGAAGGTAAAAAATTTATGTACATCGTCATTGGCATTGCTGCGGTGCTGTTGGTGATTTTGTACTTTGTGTTTCGTGCCGGAATGGGCTAATAATACAATGAATGAATGTTAGATTTTGAATGAATGAATGTCGATATTATTCATTCATTCAAAATTCATTTATTAGATATTCCTTCAAAAAAACACCTGCCAATTGAGCATCTGCCCATCTAATAAAATCAAAATATAAAAGTGCTTTCTTTTCCTCTTCATTTTGAGTGATTAATAATAATTCAGTTTTAAACTTGTTGAGCAATTCGTAGTAAGTTTTCTTTGAATTAGTTTGTTGAAATTTAGAAATATAGCGAAGAAATAATCGCTCAATTTTGAATATCTTTTTTTGTTTTTTAATGTATAAAACCGTTGATTTTTTAAGGTATGGGATGAGGCTTTTGTTGCCAAGTTCCAAGTGAATGAGGAGCGTTAATAATTTTGCAAATCGAAACAAATCAGGGCGCAATTCCTTGTCCATTAAGGCAATCTTATTCACCTCTTTTAATGCCAAAACAGGTTTACCTACTGCAATATATACATAAGCAAAACGATAATGCGAAGCCAGCAAATATGTTGGATTGATGTAGTTGTCGTAGCGTTTGAATCCGACTTTGATTTCGGGCAAATACGCTTCTGCTTCTTCAAACATTCCGGCATAAATCATTCGAGTCAATTCGCTGCTGTGATAGAGTGTAAATACCTTCGCTTTGATGGCTTGATTAGAAGTCTTAAACTGCTTGGGGATTTGTTGGAATTGAGTTAGTGTGTCAGTATATTTTTCGGAAGCTACAGATTTGGTAAGTATCAAAAAACGACTAAAAATAGCTACATATTCCTCTAAATACTCAGCTATAAAATGTGCTTGCGCTTGCATCAATTCAATTATTTTTTTGTTCGTTTCAAATTCCTTTTCTACATCACCCATGACGTAATAATGCGCCGTTTTTATTTGATAAAATCGAATACGCGCATGAAACGAATCGGGCATATTTTTCTCTTGCAAAAGCGGATGATTGGCTATTTCATTTTTCCATTCTTCGATAGAACGTGAATCATCTGTTCTTACTATTTTTTTTCGTAACAGATTCGCTTTTTTATATAAAAAATCATATTCAATAAAAGTGGTATAACTTTTCAAAATCAACTCATAGTCAGTTGCTTGTATATCCAAATCTTTAGCTCTATCAGGAAAACCCAACAGTTTTTGTTCCCATTCAAATAGCTGCAAATGGTAGGCAAAAAGGTTGTATTTTCGAGCAATTTTTTTCGCTTTTCTTAACTGTATTAATGCTTGTGAGGTAAGGTTTTTTATATACAAAACCTCTATTTGCGATAAGCACTGTAACATCTTCATTTCACCCGAATTGTTGGCATAGAAACCACTTAAGGCATCCAGAATTGAATTGTACAAATAATTCTTATCTGCATGTATGTTTTTCGTAGAAACATGATGATGATTTAAATTGCTTATAAATATTGATTCATTATATGTTTTCATGTTTATCAACACATCAAATACGGTTAAATATTGCTTCGGTTTTTGTGTCTCAATCATTTGGGCTTGAAGCCTGAAATACCGTTTTTCAGCACCATTCAAGCTGTGAATGAGTTGATGTAGCTTTAAAGACATGCAAAATAGAAATTTTAATTTTAATCAGAAATTTTAAAATAAAATGCTAATAATCAATAAGTTGTAAATTTATAAAGTGATTTAAAAATCTAAATATACTACATTTTTCGATCTTTTTTTACTAAATGAATAGATTACTTTTACTGTCAATAAATCAAACGAAAATTTCATAACACAAGATCAAATTAATCAAGATGCAAAAACTATTACAAATACGGTACTTTTGGGTACTACTAATAATGCTCCTTAATACCAATTTGGTGTCGGCACAATGTCCGGCGGCAGGTTCTACCTTTTGGTTTGCCTCACCTGCGGACGGACCGTTTGATACGACTCAACCATTGGGTTCATTTGATAATCCTTTGACGGATTGGAACTCAGGTACACCAAGTGTCTTGGAGGCGATTACGGACTGTCCAGGACCGATAGTTGTCAATTTTAGGTCTTGTTATTATAATACCGATGGCTCGGATGGTGATGTAAATTGGGTACAGGAAAATTTACAAAATAATGTCACCTTTAATGGTAATGGGGCTTTATTGGAAAATCTGTCGGCAAGCTCAAAATGGTTGGTCATCGGAGACCTTGATAATATTGTAATTAACGACATAACACTCACAGGTTATAATGGCACTGACGGTGCAGCAATTGGTATATATGCCAGTACCAATGTGGTCTTAAATAATGTAGAATTTAATGCTAATCCAACAACCACCGCGCTTCATATTGATGCAGGCGATAATTTCACTTATGGATTTGGAGACGCTTCTGTTGAAATTAATAATTGTTTGTTCGCCAATAATCCGCCGGGGGCAGAAACAGTCTCAACAGGTGCATTAGAGATTCAAAATATAAGTAGCGGCAACCACATTGTTGATGTTGATATTAACAATACGGTATTTAGCTGCAATAAAAGAGCCGGATTTGGCGGCGCGATAGTGAGTACTAATGATGAAAATAGTCCCGGCGCAACTATAAACTTGGACATCATCGGTTGCACATTTTCCAACAACTTAGCATTCGGTACTGCCGGAGAAGGCGGTGGTTTGTATGCTTCAGGAGAGGAGCATTTCATCAATATTGACGGAACGACCTTTACTTGCAACGAAGCACAGGCAACTACCGGAACAGGCTCTGGCGGTGGTGCTATCCGAATTTGGGATGGACCTAATGTTACTATTTCTAATTCTATTTTTTATGGCAATATGGCTTCTACTGTAAGTGGTGACGGCGGTGCTATTTCTTATTCTTCATCAGGTCCGACGGGTCCTTTTACAATTACCAATTCTTCATTTATCAATAATACGGCTGCGGACGGTGGTGGTATTTGGGCAGATGAACCTATCACCCTGACGGGTGGCTTCTTTTCAGGTAATACACCGGATGATTTCAGTGGTGGCGGCGTGACAGATACTGACGGAGGTGCTTCCAATACAACGGGTGATCCGGGAATTACGGCTTGTGATGCCTGTCCTGCATTACCGTCTGTTGCTTGCGATGCTTCTGCTTCTGACCTTGCCTTGACTTGCCCATACTTCTGTTCCACAGGTGTACCGCCTGCGGCTACGGGCGATGCAGATTTGACGATTGATATGAGTAATTTCGTACAACCAACTTGTACGAATCCGCTTGATTACACTTATACCTTCTTAGTCGTAGATGCTGCCGGAAATGTCGTCTGCGAATTTGATGCGACAGACAATGACACCCAAGACCCAAATGCAACTCCACCTTTTTCTACTACTATCGCGGGTACACCCGACGGCATCCCCGATGCCATGGATCCGGCTGTTCAACAAGCCAATCTATGTGCAGGACTTGCGCCCGGTGATTATACGATTGTTGGGTTTCATTACCTTACTGCCGATGCACCACCAATCGTCACACCATTTGTAGGTCAGATGCTTACAGATATTCAAAATTACCTCACCGATCCACCTACAAGCCCGGCTGCCTGTGGCGCATTGGGTACAGCTACGCCTTTTACAATACTCGAACCGATTGAGGTGACGATTACTACTTCTTGTCCGGCTGTGCCTGATGGAACTTATTTGGCAGATATTACCATTACAGGCGGTTATCCGCTTAAAGCTGGCGCAGGTGCATATACGCTCACAACTAACTTTGGTACAACAACTTACACTTTCGGCACTCCGATTATCGGTCAAGCCATTCCTGCCGGACAAAGCGTAGATGTCACCGTAGCTGCGGACGGCAATGGCGCGAATGGAACGACTCCTCCCGGTCCACTTTGCTTTGATTGTATGGCAACTATTGTCTCCGAACCCGAACCTGTTTGCCAAGCCTGTCCTGATATTATTGACGGTACATTATCGGCTTCTATTGGTGCAGCTTCCGCGATGGATGTTTGTAGTGGCGATGCTGTTACCGTTTGTGTAGATGTTGATTTGACAAATGACCCAACCGCAATGGTTGAATTTTCAAATGACGGTGGAGCTACTTGGACGGTCGGGGTGCCTGATATGGCAGCCGTTCCGGTTACTACGCACACCGTTAATATCGTCAGTGCTGCAGTGCCTTACGATGTTAGTGCCGGACCTTATTATGTAGGCGATGTGGTTAATTACCAAGCAAGTGGTACGCATCCTATCGAAATTATTGACCCAAGTGGTGCAATGGTCGTAACGGGTGTTACTGCGAGTGGTTCGTTTACAGTCACAACGGCTGGAAATTATACATTTGATTGCCTCAATCCGGGCCACCCTGCCATGTTCAACACCGTTGAATTTTTACCACGCCCTATCCCAAGCGAATTTTGTTTTGATTTTACAGAAATAAACACAACAAGTTGCGACCCGCTCATGGTCAGCTACCAAGCGCAATTTAACATGGCTTCCCTTGCTGACATGTCCTGTGACCTTGACCTCCAAACAATGGACGCCACACCCGAAGTTGTCACTGTAAATGTTTACCCCGATGTAGCCACACTCGCCAATGCAATGGTGGCAGGTGATGGTACTTGCGGACCTTCACTCACACAGGATTGTGCGAATTTTACAGTAACAAATGATTATGATACGAATGGTGCAAATCCTGATTTCGCAAGCGAAATGGGTAGCGGAAATATCGTATTTACCATTACAAATCCGGCTGCGCCAACGGCTTGCCAAACCACAACCGTTCCTGCAACTTTCGATTGTTCTGTACCGGGCGTTACAATGGATAAAAATGATGCAGATGACAGTGATGACACACAAGAAGTAGCAAGTGGAGGTACTGCCACATTTACAATTACAGTAACAAATAGCGGCACAGAAGACCTTTGTAATGTAGTCGTTACCGACCCAAATGGCTTGAATTGCGAAATGACCTACACCGATAATGGCGGTACATTAGCCGTAGGCGATACATGGACATACACCTGTACACAAGCCAATGTCACCGCACCATTTACCAATACAGCCACCGTCAATGCAGAAGGTTGTACATCAGGTACAATGGTCGATGACATGGATGATTCGGACGTTACCGTTGCGCCGGAAATTACCATAGTAAAAGACGACGCAGATAATACCGATGATACCCAAGAGGTAGCAAATGGCGGTACAGCTACATTTACAATTACAGTCACAAATAGCGGCACAGAAGACCTTTGTAATGTAAGCGTAACTGACCCGAATGGTTTGTCTTGTGAAATGACTTACACCGACAATGGCGGAACATTAGCCGTAGGCGACACATGGACATACACCTGTACACAAACCAATGTCACCGCCGCTTTCACCAACACTGCAACTGTCAATGGCGAAGGTTGTACATCCGGTACACTTGTAGATGACGAAGACGATTCAGAAGTAACACTCGAAGCAACTGTACCGAGTATTACAATGGATAAAGACGATGCAGATGATACCAATGATACCCAAGAAGTCGCGAGCGGTGGTACAGCTACATTTACCATTACAGTTACTAATAACGGTACGGAAGACCTCTGCAATGTCAACGTCACCGACCCGAATGGTTTGAATTGTGAAATGACTTACACTGATAATGGCGGGACATTAGTCGTAGGCGATACATGGACATACACCTGTACGCAAGCTGATGTTACAATGCCATTTGCCAACACCGCGACAGTCAATGCCGAAGGTTGTACATCCGGTACGGCTGTAAATGATACAGATGTTTCAGATGTTACCGTTGCACCCGAAATTACCATAGTAAAAGACGACGCAGATAATACCGATGATACCCAAGAGGTTCCCAATGATGGCACAGCGACATTTACAATTACCGTAACCAATAATGGTACAGAAGACCTTTGTAATGTCGTTGTGACCGACCCCAATGGTTTGAACTGTGAAATGACCTATACCGATAATGGCGGCACATTAGCCATAGGCGACACATGGACATACACCTGTACACAAACCAACGTCACCACAGCATTCACCAATACGGCTACGGTCAATGCAGAAGGCTGCACATCAGGTACGACAGCGACCGACGAAGACGATTCGGATGTAACACTCGAACCCGAAGTACCAAGTGTTACAATGGATAAAAACGATGCGGATAATGGCGACGACACGCAAGAAGTGGCAAGTGGTGGCACAGCAACATTTACAATCACAGTAACAAACAATGGTACAGAGGACTTATGTAATGTTAGCGTCACCGACCCGAATGGTTTGAATTGTGAAATGACCTACACCGATAATGGTGGCACATTAGCCGTAGGCGATACATGGACATATACTTGTACACAAACTGTCACCACAGCTTTCACCAATACTGCGACAGTAAATGCAGAAGGTTGTACATCCGGCACAATGGTCAACGACATGGACGATTCAGACGTAACGCTACCGCCTGAAGTACCAAGCATTACCATCGATAAAGATGATGCCGACAATACCGACGATACACAAATGGTAGTCGGTGGCGGCACAGCAACATTTACCATTACAGTAACTAATAATGGTACCGAAGACCTCTGTAATGTTATGATAACTGACCCGAATAGTTCGGGTTGTGTTATGACCTACACTGACAACGGCGGCACATTAGCCGTAGGCGACACATGGACTTACACTTGTACACAAGAAAATGTTACGGATGCGTTCATCAACACGGCGGTGGTCAGCGCGGAAGGTTGCACATCCGGTACAATGGTCAATGATATGGATGATTCCGAAGTTATCGTTGACCAACCGAGTGTTTCAATGGACAAAAACGACGGCGACAACGGCGACGATACCCAACAAGTAGAAGTTGACGGTACAGCCACCTTCACCATTACAGTCACCAACAACGGTATGGAAGACCTCTGCAACGTATCAGTAGTTGACCCTGACGGTGCATCTTGCGAAATGACCTATACCGACAACGGCGGCGTACTCGCTATTGGCGATACATGGACTTACACTTGTACCGTCGAAAATGTATTAATGTCATTCGTAAATGCTGCGACTGTCAATGCAGAAGGTTGTACATCAGGCACACCTGTGGACGATACAGACGTTTCGCCTGTCATCGTACCTTCACCGCCGAGTATCCCAACCGTAGGGCAGTGGGGCTTAATCATACTTGGATTGATGATGTCAATAGTTGCCATAATAGGTATCCGACAAAGAGCGATAGAAGAAAGCACGACATAGAAAATACGTAGCGCGGTGCTTCCAGCCCGCGTCCGTAGAACGATGCTTCCAGCTCGTTCCTCGCGTAGTAGATGAGAGATTAGAAAATGACAAAAACAGGCGAATTTTTTTAGTTTTTTTGCAAAAAACAATAAAAAATTTGTCTGTCTTAAAAATAAATCTCATCTTGCATTAGCAATGCAACAAATAGTAGTCATATCATCTGTAGTCAACATTATTATTGTGGTCAATAAAATGTAACGAGAATGGTATGATAATACATAAAGGATAAATTTTAAAAGCCATTCTCATTTCGAGGGTGGCTTTTTTAATTGTACAGGCGGTTTCAACCGCCATGTGTTTCACGCTCGTTATTGGATAAACAAACGACAACTAAAAACAAGATTAGACAGTGTATTTTAATTTGTTGTAAATAATTGATAATGAACTAATTAAATTAAAAACAACGAATATTCGCAAACGGAAAACCAAACCAAAAACAACATTCGATTAAAGTTTTCTTTCGGATATTCACCCTAATTAATGCGACAATGCGATAATGATACAATGCGTCAATAAAAACATTACAGCATTAAAATTATTCACTCATTCAAAATTCGCTCATTCACTCATTGAAATGGAGTTAAACAAATACAGCAAAGCCGTCACCCAAGACCCCTCGCAACCGGCAGCACAAGCCATGCTACACGCGATTGGGCTGACACGCGAAGATTTGAAAAAACCGCTGATAGGCATTGGTAGCACGGGCTATGAGGGCAATCCTTGCAATATGCACCTCAACGACTTAGCGAAAGTCGTCAAACTCGGGGTGAACAGTACAGAGGCAGTTGGTTTGATATTCAACACGATAGGAGTCAGCGACGGCATTTCAATGGGAACGGTAGGCATGCGTTTTTCGCTCCCTTCGCGCGATGTCATTGCCGATTCGATGGAAACGGTGGTGGGCGCGATGAGCTACGACGGACTCGTTACCGTAGTTGGTTGCGACAAAAATATGCCCGGTGCATTGATGGCGATGATTCGACTCAATCGCCCGTCGATTTTGGTCTATGGTGGTACGATAGCTTCGGGACATCATGGCGACAAAAAACTGGATATTGTCTCTGCATTTGAGGCATGGGGTGAGCGCGTAAGCGGTAAAATGGATGAAGAAAATTTCCAGCAAATCGTCGAAAATGCCTGCCCGGGTGCAGGTGCGTGCGGAGGCATGTACACTGCCAATACGATGGCATCTGCAATCGAAGCACTCGGCATGGCACTACCTTATAATTCCTCCAATCCCGCTATAAGTGTCAATAAAAAATCGGAAGCCCAAGCCGCCGGAGAAGCCATGATTGACCTCCTTAAAAAAGACCTCAAACCCTCTGACATCATCACCAAAAAATCATTAGAAAATGCGATAACTGTTGTCACAATTTTAGGTGGTTCGACCAATGCGGTATTGCACTTTCTCGCCATCGCAGACGCAGCAAATATCGACTTCGGATTAGACGATTTCCAACGCATCAGCGACAAAACCCCCTTCCTCGCCGACCTCAAACCAAGCGGTCAATTTGCAATGGAAGACGTACACAAAGTCGGCGGCACACCCGCCGTCATGAAATATTTATTAGAAAACGGTTACTTACATGGAGACTGCATGACCGTAACCGGAAAAACAATAGCCGAAAATCTTGCTGATGTTCCTTCACTCTCCAAAGGACAAACCGTCATCAAACCATTTGAAAAACCCATAAAAGAAACCGGACACATTCGCATTCTTTTTGGCAATTTAGCCACTGAAGGTTCGGTAGCAAAAATCACTGGAAAAGAAGGTTTGCGATTCACCGGAAAAGCAAAAGTATTCAACAGTGAAGTCGCTGTAAATGAAGGAATTGCCAACGGAAAAGTAACAAAAGGTGATGTCGTCGTCATTCGTTACGAAGGACCAAAAGGCGGACCCGGAATGCCCGAAATGCTCAAACCCACCGCTGCAATTATGGGGGCAGGATTAGGCGGAGAAGTTGCACTCATCACAGACGGCAGATTTTCCGGTGGAACACACGGTTTTGTCGTCGGACATATCACGCCGGAAGCACAAGAAGGCGGTTTGATTGGCTTATTAAAAGACGGTGACGAAATCACCATTGACGCAGAGAAAAATACGATAAATGCCGAGCTATCGGACAGCGAAATCGAAGCCAGACGCAAGGCATGGACAGCCCCCGAACTGAAAGCCAAAAGAGGCGTTTTATACAAATATGCAAAAACAGTTTCATCCGCATCTGAAGGATGCGTAACAGATAAAATATAGTGGAACATATCCGTACCGACGACTTTAGCCGTCGAAAAATGGTGTCACAGTTTTAGTATATTTTTGTATTAAATTTTTTAAAAATTAAATTAATATTTTTATTCAATATAAAAAATACCTCATTTTAAATTTGACCTAAAACTCGTCAGACATTTTCAAAATGTCAGACGAGTTTTAGGTCAAATTCAAGGCAGAGTTTCAATTTTAAAAACAAAAATTAACAAAAATAATTAGATAAAAAACCGTAGCGCGGCACTTCGAGCCCGCACCGCGAACTACTTGGAAATTTTCGTAATACACGAGCTAAAAGCACCGTGCTACGTTTGCAAATAATATGTAGAATATGGAAACACTAACAGCGACAAAATCTAAATCAAAGAAAAAGAAAACAGAACGCATACACGGCTGCGAGGCAGTCGTCAGATGCTTATTAGAAGAAGGTGTTGACCTCATGTACGGCTATCCGGGCGGTGCGATAATGCCCGTATATGACGAATTATACAAATATCAAGACCAACTCCAACATGTCTTGGTACGCCACGAAGAAGGCGCGACCCACGCCGCGCAAGGCTACGCACGCGCAAGCGGACGAGTAGGCGTATGCATAGCAACTTCCGGTCCCGGAGCGACTAATCTTGTGACAGGGATAGCCGATGCAATGATTGATTCTACACCAATGGTTTGTATTACGGGGCAAGTACCTAAACATCTCTTGGGTTCAGATGCTTTTCAGGAGACAGACATCATCGGTATCACGATGCCTGTGACCAAGTGGAATTACCAAATCACTAAGGCTTCCGAAATACCGGAGATATTTGCAAAAGCCTTCTTTATCGCCAAATCGGGCAGACCCGGACCAGTCTTGATTGACATTACAAAAAATGCTCAATTTGATGAATTGGACTTCGATTATACGCCTTGCACAAAATTGGATAGCTACGTGCCGCGTCCGCCTGTCAAGGAAGAAAAAGTCAAGGAAGCTGCCGAGTTGATTAATAATGCCAAACGTCCATATATCCTTTTTGGTCAAGGAGTTATCTTATCTCAGGCAGAAGAAGAACTCAAGCAATTGGTAGAAAAAACAGGCATCCCCGCCGCTTGGACAATTATGGGTTTATCGGCTATGCCAACCAATCATCCGCTGAATGTCGGGATGCTTGGAATGCACGGAAATTATGGTCCGAATGTCCTTACAAATGAGTGTGATGTCCTCATTGCAATAGGGATGCGATTTGATGATAGAGTAACAGGAAATTTGGCGAAATATGCCAAACAAGCCAAAGTCATTCACATAGAAATAGACCCCGCAGAGATTGATAAAAACGTGAAAACAGAAGTCGCAATTCTCGGCGATGCGAAGGAAGCAATGACCGCATTATTACCACATTTAAAGAAAAATTCTCACAAAAAATGGCATCAAAAATTCAAAGATTGTGACAAAGAAGAATATGAGAAAGTCATTAAGGGAGAAACGGAACCTACGGACGGAGAATTGACAATGGGCGAAGTCATCCGTGACCTCAATGACCTGACGAATGGAGACGCAATTATCGTCACCGATGTCGGGCAACATCAAATGATTGCTTGTCGATATGCACATTTTAATAAAACAAAAAGTAATATCACATCGGGTGGTTTGGGAACGATGGGTTTCTGTCTGCCCGCAGCGATTGGCGCGAAGATGGGCGCACCCGACAGAGACGTAATTGCCGTCATCGGCGATGGTGGTTTTCAAATGACCATTCAGGAATTGGGCGTGATTTTGCAAACGGGAGTCAACGTAAAAATCTTGATTCTCAACAACGAATTTCTCGGTATGGTGCGTCAATGGCAACAACTATTTTTCGACAAACGCTATGCTTCTACCGAAATGGTCAACCCTGATTTTCAGTTACTTGCACAGGCTTACGGCATCAAAGCCCAACGTGTCAGTGAGCGCGACCAACTCGGCACAGCCTTAAAAAATATGATGGAACACGATGGTTCGTTCTTATTAGAAGTGATGGTCGGCAAAGAAAATAATGTATTTCCAATGGTGCCTTCGGGGGCTGGTGTTGCGGATATTCGCCTTGAATAAATTAAGTGATTTTCGATTTTTGATTTTGTGATTTGTTTTAATTTTAATAATCGTATTTTGTGTTTTTTTTGATAAAAAAAATACTCAAACACAATAGAAACCTATAAGGTTTGCAAAACCTTATGGGTTTGATAAACAGCAAGTTAGAATTTATTTTTTTACGATAAAAACTAATCACTAATCACGATTCACCAATCACAATACTATGAAAGATACATTTAAAAAAGCGGCATTAGAATACCACTCAGAAGGCAGACCCGGCAAAATCGAAGTTATCCCGACGACAGAAACGGCGAATCAGCGCGACCTGTCATTGGCATACTCACCGGGCGTAGCCGAACCTTGTTTGGCGATAGCCGACAATGTAGATGATGTATATAAATACACCGCAAAAGGCAATTTGGTCGCGGTCATCAGCAATGGTACGGCGGTCTTGGGCTTGGGCGATATAGGACCGGAAGCCAGCAAACCCGTCATGGAAGGCAAGGGTTTACTCTTTAAAATTTATGCTGATATAGATTGTTTTGATTTAGAGTTAAATACGAAAGATATTGATGAATTTGTGCGGACGGTAAAGATACTCGAACCCACTTTTGGCGGGGTCAATTTGGAGGATATTTCCGCGCCGGCTTGCTTTGATATTGAGGAACGCCTAAAGGAAGAACTTAACATCCCCGTCATGCACGACGACCAACACGGAACGGCGATTATCAGTGGTGCTGCCTTGCTCAATGCGCTCGAATTGGTTGAAAAAAATATCGCTACGGCAAAAATTGTGGTCAATGGTGCGGGGGCATCTGCGATTTCGTGTACACGTATATATGTGTCGCTTGGTGCGAAAAAAGAAAATATATTCATGTATGATAGCAAAGGACTTATACATGGTGATAGAGATAATTTGAATGGTAAAAAACCGGAATTTATCAATAATACCGTTCCGATGAATACTTCATTAGCGGAGATTTTGAAGGGCGCAGATGTTTTTATTGGTTTGTCAAAAGGCAATATTTTGAATCAGGCGATGGTCAAGGAAATGGCGAAGGATTGTATCATTTTCGCTATGGCAAATCCAACCCCTGAAATCGGTTATGAAGATGCAAAAGAAGCCCGACCCGACGCGATTATGGCAACAGGTCGCTCCGATTATCCCAATCAGGTAAATAACGTATTGGGTTTTCCATTTATATTTAGAGGGGCATTAGATGTACGGGCTACCGAGATAAATGAGGCAATGAAATTGGCGGCTGTTCGCGCCCTCGCAGACTTGGCAAAAAGACCTGTGCCGGACATCGTAAACATGGCTTACGGCGATGTCAATTTGAATTTCGGGAAAGACTATATCATCCCAAAACCCGTTGACCCGCGACTCATTTCTACCGTAGCGCCGGCGGTGGCAAAAGCGGCAATGGAAAGCGGTCTTGCCAAGCACCCGATTAAGGATTGGGAGGCTTACGAATTTGAACTCGACCAACGACTTGGACTCGATAATCAACTCTCAAAAATCATTGAAACCAAAGCCAAACAAGACCTTAAAAAAGTGGTTTTTGCAGATGCTGAAAACCTATCTGTACTCAAAGCCGCGCAGATTGTTTGGGAAGAAAAAATCGCGCATCCTATTTTACTCGGCAACCTCGAAACGGTCAATCAAATAATCGAACAATATAATATACAACTCCCTGATATATCAATTATTGACCCAAGAAATTCCGCGAATGAAGAAGAAGAAAATACACTCACTTCGTATGTCGAATATTTCTATGAAAAAAGAAAACGCAAAGGCGTAACGATGACCGAAGCGCGTGGATTGATACGCAGTCGCAGCTACTATGGCGCAATGATGGTCGAGATGGGAACTGCCGATGCGATGATTGGTGGTTTGACCCGAAAATATCCTTATACGGTTCGCCCCGCTTTGCAAATAATCGGTCCGCGAGAAGGCGTAAACAAGGTAGCAAGTACTCACATTTTAATGACCAAATCCGGTCCGCTTTTCCTTGCCGATACCTCGATCAATCATCACTTAACTGCGGAGGATATTGCGGATATTTCGGAGTTGGTGGCAGAGCAAGTTCGCTCATTCAATATAGAGCCGAAAATCGCGCTTGTAACCTACTCTAATTTTGGTTCAGTGCCGGATGGAGAGTCGGCAATGCTCATGCGTTCTGCGACAAATATCTTACAGAAAAGACACCCCGACTGGTTGGTGGACGGCGAAATGCAAGCCCATTTCGCGCTCAATACGGAGGCTTTGGAAAACTATTTTCCATTTTCCAAACTCGCCGGCAATAAAGCGAATGTCTTGATTTTCCCCAATCTCTCCTCCGCCAATATCGCCTACAACCTCCTCAGCAATGCCGCCGAAATGGACATCATCGGACCGATATTATTAGGTATGAGAAAGCCCGTACACATCCTCCAACTCGGCGCGAGTATTCGACAAATCGTGGATATGGTCGGCATCGCGGCGATACATGCGCAGAAGTAACGTAGCGCGACGCTTCCAGCTCGCGTCACGTAGAACGGTGCTTCCAGCCCGTTCCCCTCACGTAGAGAAAATTCATGAATTTTCTCTACGTGAGGGTTGATTGGCAAAATATAAGCGGCGCGGACTGGAAGTACCGCGCTACATCAACACATAAAAAATGAAAAAGACATTTACACTCTCAGTTTTCACCGCCAATAAAGCCGGACTTTTGCACCGTGTAACGACAGGTTTTACGCGCCGCAAAATTAATATTGAAAGCCTCACCGTTTCGGAAAGTGAGATACCGAATATTCACCGTTATACGATAGTCGTGCATCTTGAAGAAGAAAACGTAAAGCGACTCGTAGTGGCACTTGAAAAGCAAATCGAAGTCCACAAAGCCTTTTATCATGGCGAGGAAGATGTTGTGTATCAAGAGATTGCGCTGTACAAAATTCCATCAGGCGTAATTGTGCATGGTGGCTTGGCAGAAAAAATCGTCCGTCAGCATGGCGCACGTATGCTTGCTGCCGAACCGAAATTTACCGTCATCGAAAAGACGGGACACGCCGAAGAAATCGAAGCCTTATTTAAGGAACTTGAACCTTTTAATATTCTTGAATTTACACGTTCCGGTAGAGTGGCGATCACTAAGCCGATGCGGGAATTGAGGGAGTATTTGGAGGAATTGGAAATGGCTGCGGCGAACTAATCCAAACCAAAACGTCTTTCTGACCTCGATAGCTATCGCGGGTTCAGAATCTCCCAAATGACAAGGCACAATTTTAAATATGAGCTTCTGTTTAAAATTGGTTTTCATCGCCCGGGAGATGCTGAAACGAGTTCAGCAAGACGATTGCTTTTTTAATGAAATATATTTTTAAAAATATTAATTAAATAAAAATATTCGCGGTATCTGATAATCATTGATTACGAATCAAGAACACACAAATCATGGCAAAGTTAAACTTCGGCGGCACACTCGAAAATGTAGTGACCCGCGACGAATTTCCCCTTAAAAAAGCACAAGAAACGATGAAAGACGAGGTAATCGCGGTCATCGGCTACGGCGTACAAGGTCCGGGACAATCCTTGAATTTGAAAGACAATGGCTTCAACGTCATCATCGGACAACGACAAGGCTCGGCGAGTTGGGATAAAGCGATTGCGGACGGCTGGATGCCGGGAACAACACTTTTTCCGATTGAGGAAGCGGCACAACGCGCCACCGTCATCCAATATTTGCTTTCGGATGCCGGACAAATCGCTCAATGGGAAACCATTAAAAAGCACTTGACACCGGGCAAAGCCTTGTATTTTTCGCATGGCTTTGGTATTACATATAAAGATAAAACAGGTATAATTCCGCCTAAAGATGTGGATGTTATCTTGGTCGCGCCCAAAGGGTCGGGGACTTCTTTACGACGCATGTTTGTTGCTGGAAAGGGCTTGAATTCGAGCTACGCAATTTTTCAGGATGCGACGGGTCGTGCGTATGAACGTGTCGTGTCATTGGGTATCGGCGTGGGGTCGGGCTACCTCTTTGAGACGAATTTTAAGAAGGAAGTTTACTCGGATTTGACAGGCGAACGCGGCATTTTGATGGGTGCATTGGCTGGTGTTTTTGAGGCACAATACAACATCCTTCGCAAGCACGGACACTCGCCTTCGGAGGCATTCAATGAGACAGTAGAGGAACTCACGCAAAGCCTCATGCCCCTCGTCGCGGAGAACGGCATGGACTGGATGTACGCCAATACTTCGACCACCGCACAGCGCGGCGCACTCGATTGGCGACACAAATTCCGCGAGGCAGTTACGCCCGTTTTTGAGGATTTGTATGAGAGCGTTTCGAGTGGAAAAGAGGCGGAAATTGTCATCAAAGCCAACGAACAAGCCGATTATCGCGCCAAATTGGAGGAAGAATTGAAGGAAATCCGCGAGTCGGAAATGTGGCAGACGGGGGCGCAGGTGCGTAAGTTGCGTCCTGAAAATAATTAACAAGTACAAGTGCAAGTATCAAGCGCAAGTTCAAGTTTCGTGAGTTTGCTACGCAAACTCTTTTGAGTAATAATAGGATTTGGCTTTGCCAAATCCCGTAGTTTGAACTTGCGCTTGATTCTTGAACTTGAACTTAAAAATATGCAGCCAAAAAAGTCATATAGAATTTGGTTTAGCCAAAGAAATGGCAGCACTTTACTTTGCAAAGGCTTGGAACAAACCGGAATTGCAGGAATCCCCGGCGAATATTTCAATGTCATGGAATCGGATACACTTTGTGAAAAATATGGTGTACAGACTTATGATGAATTGAAAAATAAATTATGGGAATTGGGCATGTCTGCCAATGGTGTATTTGGAATAAAACACTCTATGTACGCAGAGCGATATGATAAAATTTTTGAAGAAATACGCAAATTGCGAAGAATGAGTGCTGAGGTCAATGAAGAAGAATTATTGAGCGATATTTTTCCAAATTGCAAACATATTTACCTTACCCGACGTAATAAAATAAGGCAGGCTGTTTCATGGTGGAAAGCCATTAAAGATAATGTTTGGCATTTGGAGTCAGGCGAAGAAAAAACAGATGATGCGGAATTTTATGAGCGACATTACGATTTTGCAGCATTGAGTCATCTCTTCAAAGAAGCCACACTCAGGGAATGTGCCATGCAAGCCTATTTTAGTCAATATAATATTCAGCCATTAACTTTAGTGTATGAAGATTTTTCGGATAATTTTGAAGATACCATTCGACAAATTGTGGATTATCTTGGCATAGAATATGATGAATTACATATTGGAAATAAATTTTATAAAAAAACGGCTAATTCAAATTCCGAAAAATGGGTGCAAAGATTTAGGGAAGATTTGCAGAAAGAAATGAGGGTAAATGTATGGTAAATTCCAAGTACCAAATTTCAAATCTTTCACGAACAGCTAACTCGCAATACGAAACATGGAAACAGCAACAATATATTATCCAAAATTATCAGACATCAATGATGCTACACAACGATTGAGAGGTATCGCGGCAGTGACTCCTTTAATGGAGAATCTAAATTTGTCGCAGGAGTATGAGGCACATATCATGCTCAAGCGGGAGGATTTGCAAGTGGTTCGTTCTTACAAAATCAGGGGAGCATACAATAAAATGTCGTCCTTGAGTGAAGCCGAATTGTTAAAAGGTATCGTATGTGCGAGTGCAGGCAATCACGCACAAGGCGTAGCCTATTCGTGCCGGAAAATGGAGGTGTATGGTACGATTTTTATGCCCACTTCCACGCCCAATCAAAAAATCGGGCAAGTCAATATGTTTGGTGGTGAGTATGTGAAAGTTGAGTTGGTTGGTGACACTTATGACGATGCTTACGATGCGGCTTTGAAATTTCGTGAGACGCATGATAGTACATTTATTCACCCTTTTAATGATGCAAAAGTCATTGAAGGTCAGGCAACTGTGGGTATGGAAATCCTCGGACAAACACCTGTGCAGATAGATTATTTGTTTCTCGCTGTGGGCGGTGGCGGCTTGGCTTCGGGTGTAAGTTCGGTCTTTAAATCTTTGTCGCCAAGCACAAAAATCATCGGTGTAGAACCCGCAGGTGCGCCTTCCATGTCGCTCTCCATTCAAAATGGTGTTAATACGGAATTGAAAAAATACGACAAATTCATAGACGGTGCGGCAGTCGGTAGGGTAGGGGATTTGAATTTTGAAATTTGTCGTCAAAATCTCGACGATATGCTCACCGTACCCGAAGGTCAGGTATGCCAAACGATTCTGGATTTGTACAATAAAGACGCGATTGTAGCCGAACCCGCAGGTGCGCTTGCCCTTGCCGCATTTGACCAATACCGCGATAAAATCAAGGGAAAAAATGTGGTTGTCCTGATTAGCGGTAGCAATAATGACATCACCCGCACTGCCGAAATTCGTGAACGTGCCTTATTATATGGTGGTTTGAAACACTATTTTATTGTGCGTTTTCCACAGCGCCCGGGTGCGCTCAAAGAGTTTGTAGGCGAGATACTCGGACCTGATGATGATATTACATTTTTTGAATATAAAAAGAAACACAACCGCGAGTCCGGTCCGGCAGTAGTTGGTATCGAACTCAAAAATAAAGCCGATATTCAGCCATTGATTGAACGTATGAAAACACGTAATTTCTTTGGTGAATACTTGAATGATAAACCTGATTTGTATCAGTTTTTAATTTAGTTTATAGTTCATGGTTTATAGTTCATGGTTCATAGTGTGTATATGCTTGCGTTTACCTATGAACCATGAACTATCCAACTATGAACCAGCCAACGCTTCCCGTTCCGATTTTTTCAAACCTTTGACCACCAAATCGTAGGAGTGGTCAATCAGTTCCATTAAAAATTTATCATCAAGACTACCCTCGAAGTCAATAGTATTCCAATGCTTTTTACTCATGTGATAACCGGGCTGCACTTCGGGATATTCCTCGCGGAGTTCGATGGCACGGTCGGGGTCGCATTTGAGATTGACCGTAAAATCTTCTCCCTTTACACTCGTTAAAGCAAACATTTTGCTCATAACTTTGAATACCAAAGTCACCTCGTCGAAAGGAAAACTCTCTGTTACGCCGGGCTTGGATAGGCAATATATTCTGTATTCTTCTATGTTCATTTATTAATTTTGTTTGTGGTGTGGTACTTCGTAAAGTAGCAAAACAAAATTAAACAATTATATTTGCATAAATGAGAAAGTTCATCTAAAATATAAAAGTGGTCGCACTGAAAGCCGTTTTTTAATTAATTAAAATTATTTTATAATATATTTATTATTAAAAATTATCCCGATAACTATACGGGATATAAATATTTTTTATTATAAAATAAATTAAAAATACTCTTATGTCAGTACAACCAAAAGTAGTTGACACATATAAATAAGTATCAACTACTTTGATAAATCTGTCCATAAATGATTAATTTGCAGGACAGCCCTGTAAATCGTCCCGACATGTTACTCTAAAATCTGTGCAAGTAACGTTGGGATTAGTCTCTGTACAGTCTGTGCAACTGGTTCCCCCATTTGGTTGTGTACTACATCCGGTACAGCAAAATGTTTTGGCTCTGGCTTTTGGAGATATTATAACAAAATCTTCATTTATTGTTACCCCTTCTATTTTGGGTCTTGGGTTTTCACAATTTGAAAGAAGCAATATGATAATAAGCCCCAGTGAAAATTTTAATACATTTTTCATAATTGATAGGTTATATATTGAAAAAAATGACGTTTCAATTATATATCCTTCCAATGTCTGAGAAGTCACCTTTTTTATAAAAAGACCTCGTTAGTATGCCATTTTTTATTTTTAGAAATAAGTAACACCGTCAGCCTGACGGTAGGGTGGGCTTTGCCGTCAGGCTGACGGTGTTACATGTCACCCAATTTTGGAGACTACATATTCAACTTGGGTAAAGAGTGGAACAAAAAAAATCCCGAACAACAGAAGCTGTCCGGGAAACCATAAACGGGTGTGTTTGATACTATTTTGCGAGGAGCATCTTTTGGATGGCTCTTCCCTTTTCTGTATGAATGTTTACAAAATACGTGCCAATTGCTCTGTCACTAATGTCAATATTTTCTATAAAACTATTTTTAGTATCTTTTAGGTAATATATTTCCTGCCCTAATGTATTAAAAATTTGTATCGTAGCGGTTTGTGTAATATCAAATTGAAGGTGGAGGACAAACTGACCGTCGGAAGGGTTGGGATAGAGGTCGAAGGCGGTGAGATGTGCCAAATCAATAATGCCCGTAAACGGACTGACTTCCACGCTACCATTGACAGTACATCCGTTAGCATCAGTTACCATGACGGTGTATGTGCCTACGGAAAGCCCGGTAGCAACTTGGGTGTTTTGTCCGTTGCTCCATGTATAGATGTAGGGCGGCGTACCGCCATTGACATTGACTGCTGCCCAACCATCGTTGCCCGAAGAAGGCATACTTTCGGGAACAAGACTCAAGACATCCGGCTCTGAAATAGTAACCGTAGTGACGGCAATACAGCCATTGGCATCTGTCACAATAAGGGTATAATTTTCCGGCGGCAGGTTGTTAATATCTTCGGTCGTTGCGCCATTGCTCCAGTTGTAAGTGAAGGGTGGCGTACCGTTATTAAGTGTCAAATCAATGGCACCATCGGTATTGCCATTGCAGGAAATATTTGTTTGTTCGACACCCAATGTCGGCGCATTACTCGTAGCATTTATGCTAATGCTTTGCGTGTCGGCACAGCCATTAGCATCCGTAACAGTGAGGGTGTAAGTGCCGTTTTCGAGACCGCCGATACCGGAGGTATTACCGCCGTTGCTCCATGCGTAAGTGTAGGGATTTGTACCGCCCGATACAAGCGCAGTAGCCGATGAACCATTGGCACTACAAGCATTTTCTATCGTATTGATATTGATATTAAAAGGTGTCGGTTCTTGAATCGTGACGGTCTCTATGGTCGTGCAACTGCTTTGTGTAACCGTAACGGTGTAGCTGCCTGCCGCAAGATTTGAAATACCGGAAGCCGTCGAATTATTACTCCATAAATATTCAAAATTACCCAAGGTGGAGACGCTCGCCGTACCATTATTTTCACCAAAACATGTAATATCTTCACTATTTGTTTCTACAATTAATTCATCTGTACTATCAATCGTCACGCCGTCAATAGCGGTACAACCTGCTGCATCTGTGACGGTTACATTATAGCTGCCGGGAGCAAGGTCGGGGTCGGCAATACTTTGATTTTGAGGGTCATTCCATTGATAAGTGAAAGGGGCAGTACCGCCGGTGGGTGTAACATTCGCTGTTCCGAAAGGGCTACCGCAAAGTGCGTCGGAAGCATTGACCTGAATGGCAAGTGTACCGCCGTTGGAAGGAATAGTTACGGAAAATGTCTCTTCACAACCGCTATTATCCGTTATGGTTACATCATAATTTCCGGTAAAAAGTGCAGTTGCCGTAGGAGTAGTTTGCTCATCGGCATTATCATCCCATTGGTAACTGTACGGACCTGCACCGCCTGTGACAATAATACTCGCCGAACCATTGGCACTTGAACAATCGGCACCTGTGATATTTGGAATAATATTAAATGCAGGACATTCAAATTCAATGAAATGCGCGACTATCGTATCGCCCAAATTCGTCATTTCAAGACCTACGTTTATACTGCTTGTACCCGGATTGAGCGTAGAGCGTAGCGGTTCCCAATAATCAAAAATATTCAGCCCGTCGGGTATGGCTTCTAAGGTGATTGGAACACCCGCGAAGTAGTCGGCATTATACGGATAAGAAATTGGCACAAGCGTATTGACGCGAACATCACCCGCTCCCAGTGGTTCTACGATAACAGTCAGATTATAAGGTCCTTCTACATCATAACAATCTTCTATACCTTCATTGATAATGGTGCATCTTGTATTAATAAAATCTTTTAATTCCTGTACATTCGTCATCCAACCATTCACGTCTCCACCCCAACGAGTAGTATGCCGCACCATTTCCGGTGCAATGCGATTAATCATAGAATCCAATAAATTATTCATATAATCACAAGTAAAATAAGTATTATTCAAATCAGCATAACGATTAATATATAAAGCGTAAAATTCGTCATTTTGAAGCAATGCGGTGAGCATTTCGGTATGTCCTTCGGGGTCATCAATGACGGGAGATTCATTGTTGCAAGGGTCAGAATTTGGGGATATATCAGGAATGTTGGAGTAGTTGATATAATGCCCGAATGTAGCATCCATATCCCACAAAGTATATCGCCATTTGAAGGCATCGGGGTTGCCGTCCTGCTCCAATCCGCGCCACCAAGCGGTATTCCAACTCAGCCAATCTTTAGCAACGATATGTGTATTAATAATCATATAATCAATCATGCTTTGAACATTCAATTCTTGTTCGACATTGGCATAATTGGCAGCATCGGTCATATCATTATTCAAAATAAAAGTATGTAATGTATTCCAATCCGCCAATGCTTGATTGCCACCGTATTCAGCCCATGTAGCTCCCCATGTTTTGATGAATTGAATATCATTTCGCCCTTGGGCATAATAATATTTTGTAAAATCATTGTCATCTACTTTCTCGCGGATTTCATACACGCCCCAATATTTGCCGTCCACATAGATCACGCATGGTTCGTAAGAACGCTCGTCGAGTTCCAATCCTGCTTGCTGCGAAAGTGTCTGAACATAAGCATCGCGGATATGTGCGCCGCCTGATTCGTAAGGGTAATTATCATTAGCTCCGGCTTTGAGGATAAGGCGTTGAAATTTATCGCGATTGGTGGAATTAAACATATCAAATATTTCATTTTTTACCGCATAATCATCCCCAAATTCGTCGCGGGTAATGAAGTCGATACCGCGCTGAGGGTATGCCCATGAGTCGTTGCCATGCTTGTTCATTTCGCCTGTGGCATCGGCTACACGCATTTTATTTTCATCAAATAATTCGAGTGCGCCGGGAAAATTAATATCCGGTCCGTAGTAGGAATTTCCTGCACCATTCATCAAGTCAGTAATTTCATCGCCGGAAATAGAAATGACTTTTACAGTATGGTTTTCGTCAATAAAATAGGTATGAAAATCCACAAAACTCGGTGGAATATTCGGGTCATCGCTGAAGGCAATTGCCTTAATCACCGCCGTAGCTTCTAATACAAAAGGCGCAGTGTAGATCATTGAATTTGTGGTGGGTACAGATCCGTCTGTGGTGTAAT
Source organism: uncultured Saprospiraceae bacterium (assembly GCA_938028705.1). GTDB lineage: Bacteria > Bacteroidota > Bacteroidia > Chitinophagales > Saprospiraceae > JAHDEO01. The sequence continues at coordinate 23,466 of CALIZI010000415.1, forward strand.
ATATCGTCACTCCCGTATCCGGCGTAGCGATTTCTACCGTAACGGAACCGTTGTAAAAACCCGCTTCGGGCATGAGTACGGGCTTGGAAGCATAGGGAGCTTTTACGTCCACATTGGCAGTGCCGGGAGTAGGGGAGAGGAGTACACCCCAATCGCTGCCGCCGTCGGTCATGCGTCCGTAGGAATGGTTGCGTTGGTTGGGAATATCAATATTATTACTGTCAAGAATATTGCCCATCGGGTCGGCAAAAACGACTTCTTCTCCTGCTCTGGTTTGGGTGATTTTAAAGTCTGCGTGAAGGTTATTATAGGAAATTTCATCGCGGTTGGAACACCAAATTAGTAAGTAGTCGTTAGCATTAATATTTGTACCGTTGGGCAATGCCCATTTGCTGGGATTATTGGTATTGTCGCTAAGGTGATAGCCGGATAAATCTACTGTCGCATTACCGGTGTTGTAGAGTTCTATCCAGTCTTCATATTCACCGTAATTATCGGCGTGGGTATCGTGATTGGCAGCGGAAAATTCGTTGATGACTACTTGTGCGTGGAGTATGCAGGTCGTCATTATCAACAAGGCAAAGGTAAATATTTTCATTGTGTGTCTATTTTTTCATAAAATTTTGTCAGCTATGAATAAGACACAAATTAGGGATAATTCACGTATCTAAGTACAGGCTGCTTTAGCTGCCTAATAAGGTGGGCAGCTAAAGCAGCCTGTACTATGATTTTACTTTTTATTATCCGGTAAAATATCGTCTAAAATACCGTAGGTATTATTATCTCTATTAATGTCTGCCATACGATTTGTCGGGTCAATTTTGATACTTTTTACCCGTCTTATTTTTTCCGGCAAGACGAGTTCGTAGGTCGGATTTGTCCATGGCCAATCCTCTGCTATTTCGTATCCGATGTTTTTATCTTCCTGTGGTTTTTCGCCACGCATGATGCGTAAAGGGATATGATAAATGATTGGCTCGCCCTTTTTTGTTTCCACCAAAACATCTATCGGCATCATCATCCCGCCGATACGTTCAAGCGTGACAAGGGTTTGTTTTTTCCGCTTTTCAACGGATTTTACGGCATAGTCAATTTGTCGGGTGGTGGTCGTGAATTGCTGTAAATACCAATCCAATTCCAAGCCGCTTTCCTTCTCCATGACACGCATAAAATCGTTGGGATTGGGGTGTTTAAATTTCCATTTATCGTAATACGATAGCAAGCCTCTATCGAGCGCCTCTTGACCAATCACATAACTCAATTGGTGCATAAATACAGCACCTTTGGAGTAAGAAGCCGTACCGTAAGCGGAGTTGGTATTGAAGTGGTCGGCGTGGGTACTCATGGGTTCTTCCATGCCGCTTTTTGCGATTTGAAAATAGCCCATGTAGCTGCGTTCCTGATTGTCACCTTCGATGTCGAAAAGTATCTTCATCAAGCGATTCGAAGCGTAAGACGTGAAGCCCTCGTCCATCCATGCGTAGAGCGATTCATTGCTTGCCATCAACATCTGATACCAAGTGTGAAAGACCTCGTGTACCGTCACTCCGACGAGACTCGTGAAGCCGCGTTCGCCCGTAATCAAGGTCGCCATTGGGTACTCCATACCGCCGTCGCCGCCTTGTATGACGGTGTATTGGTCGTAAGGATATTTGCCATGATTTTTGCTGATATATTCAAATGTTTTGACAGTGTAATCGGGTAATTTTGACCAGTTTTCATTCGTTTTTTCGCCGGGTTGGTAGAGGAAATGTAGGGTGGGTCCGTCCGGTACTTTTGCGGTGATATGTTTGTAATCGGGGTCGGCTGCCCACGCAAAATCGTGTACATTCGGCGCAAGGAAATGCCAAGTCAGCGTTTCACCTTCGGGCGGTGTATGTGAGGTATTGGTTTCGTAACCATGACCGATTTCGTTGGGATTTTGCAGATAGCCCGTACCGCCGATGATGTAGTCTTTATCAATCGTAATTTTGACATCAAAATCGCCCCACGGAGCGTGAAATTCACGTCCGATATACGGATTGGCGTGCCAGCCCATGTAGTCATATTCGCAAAGTTTTGGATACCACTGCGTCATCGAAAATTCCACACCTTCCCGACTCATCCAACCACTTCGGCGAATCTGACGCGGCACTTGTGCATCCCATTCCATCACAAAAGTCGTCTTGCCACCGGGCGGAATCGGCTTTGCCAAATCTACTTCGAGTATGGTTCCAACGTGTTCATAATCAAGGACTTCTCCATCTTGCGTCAAGGAAGTCACATGGATATAACCCATTTCATTTGCTTTTAAATTGGCAATTCGACTGCCCACACGCTTATCCGCATCCGCAATAGTACGCGAGCGAACATCCATCATGCTGCCCGGCTGAAAGGCATTAAAAAACAAATGATAAAATACGCGGTCTAATTCATCCGGCGAATTATTATAATAGGTCAGCGTTTGCTTGCCATCGTATTGGTGTTTTTTGACATCTACGTTGATGTCCATTTGGTATTCGACACGCTGCTGCCAACGGTCGGCTTGTTGTGCGAAAATTATGTTTGCACAAAAGAGTATTGTCAGAGACAATATAAGTTTATAATTCATATTATGTTTTATTTGTTTTTGTTTTTATAAATTTTCAATTTCTTCTTTGGATAAGTCTGTTATTTCCTCAATAAAGTCAACGGTTTTACCTTCTTCCTTTAATATCTTGGCGGCGGATATTCTCACCTCTTTTCTGCCTTTTTCTATACATCTTCTCATGCCTTGCTCTCTTGCATAAGCAATAATATTGTGCCAATCTCTATACCGTTTTAATTTGTCCTCATACTCCATTCTTTCCTCCCATGAACAATTGTTAAGTTCTTCTGATGTCAAGAATCTTTCTAATCCCCATTCCTGTAAATTTTCAGGATCATTTTTTGATTCGGACATGGCATGATTTTTTATAATTTTTCAATTTCTTCTTTGGATAAACCTGTTGATTTTTGAATCATATCAATACTAAATCCATTGTCTTTCAGTGTCTTAGCAATCGACAATTCCGCTAATTTTCTACCCTCTTTTATCCCTTCCTTTCTGCCTTTTATAAGCCCTCGTTTTTCACCTTCCCTATCTGCCGTATTAATACTATTCTGAATATCCCGATATTTCTTCAAACTCCCTTCATATTCCTCTTTTTCTTCAGGTGTATAATTCGCAATTTCGGCAGCTTTAAAGAGTTTTTTAAAGACTCGTTCTTGGATGGCTTTAGGGCGGTCATTGAGGTCAGATAAATGACGCAATATGTAGAGCCATTTATCAAAAGTAGTTTCTAATTCGTCTTGTTTTTTTGTGAATCTTGGTAATTCGATAAAAATATAATTTAATTTATCAAAAAACACTTCGCAGTCTTGATTTTTGAGTTGTACTTGCTGTACAATACTTGGTTTTTCGCGCTCATCATCAAATGTAAAATCCAATACGGCTACCGTATATACAGGCGTTAATTTGAAATCCCACGTTCCCTTCTTACCTTGTTCTTGCACCGGAAAACTTGAGTAATACACACTTCTATCCTTAAAATATTGCTGCTTTGCCTTCTGCATTTCCACAATAAATTGCTCACCGCTTGTACTTTTACATTTAATATCGAATGAAGCACTTCTATCATAGGGTGTGTAGCCTTTATGGTCGTTTTGTCTATAAGATAAATCTTTTATAAGATGTTGTTTGGGCAATAATTGATTCAAAAAATCAATCAACAAATCCTTATTCGGTTCAGTTCCAAATAATTTTTTGAATCCGAAATCCGTGAGTGGATTGATGTATTTGTCTTTTAGCGTACTCATTTTTGTATGATTTTTATATCAATTAAAACGTTGAATGTATTGGGTCAGTTCAATGGGCGTTTCTGCATATTGTGAAAATTGATTTATTGCTTGTGAATGTGTAATGCTGTATTTGATTGGTTTTGAAATGTATTGCCTATCTTTTTTTGCTTTTTTTGAATCCAAAATTAATCCATCCATAATCATCAACATAAATTTCAATTCGTATTTTCCTCTGAAAGTCAATCTTTTATCTCGCGTATCGAATTGTGCTGATTTTTGATTTACTTCTTCGAGCGTCACTTGAAGCGCATTGGGAAATGCTGTTTGAATTTTTGCAAAATCATAATCGGAAGTCACCCCGTCCAAACTAATTTCTACAAATCCTTTTGGTAATTTATCATCCAAATTCACGCCGGTTATCTCTCCTAATTGGTGCTTTTTATCAATCAAACAAGCGTACCAAACATTGAATAATTGCACCGCCGCATGAAATTGTATTTGTAAACTTTCATACAACTCAATACAACGTTTATAATCCTCATCTACTTCTGAAAAGCCCCATTCACTTTTAATGATTTCTCCAAAAACCGACGCACTCGTATAGTGATTTTCGATTGAATAACAAGGGGTTGTGTAGATTCTCGGCTCATTTAACGGTGGGTCAAAATCACTATCTACGAAAAATGCTTTTTTGTATTTGTCATAAATTCTATGGTAACCAATCAACTTAAATACCTTTAACACCTTGTCTTTGTTACCACATTTTATTGGAAAATAATTACCTGTAAAAACCTGTTTAATGCGTAAATGATAATACGGACTATCCTTTCCTTCAAAGAAGCAAAATAAGCCTTCTTTATTTTCACGAATATGTCTGATGAAAGTCTGGTAGCCTATATTTCTGGATTCTCTTGACTCTCGTAATTTATCTGGTGAATTCATACAGGTTGCTCAACTTTGGTAGTAGCTATCGGTTTCATATATTCACTCAGTGCAACAGCATATCTGTCCAGTTCATTTTCAAAAGTAAATGGAGAGTGGGTTGCTGCAAGTAAAAATTTTACCTTTCCCGAATTATAAATATCAGGCAAAAAGTCTCTTTGCCAAAAAATAGAAAGTGATAATTCAGGTTCATCAATTAATATAATAAATTTACTATCGGGTGATGATAAATATATTTTTGAAAATATTGAGACAATTTGTTTTTCGCCGAATGAAAGGTCATTTAAATGTATTCTTTGATTATTCTGGTCAATTTTTATATAAATATCAATGTTTTTCTCATCATAAACCAACGTTTTATTTATAAAATATTTATTACAAATATCTCTAAATTGCCTAATTGAATTATCTAACTCACGCTGTGCATCATAGGCACTAATTAGCTTTTTGAGAAAATACAGTGACGAAAGAGCTTTATCTTCAATTTCCTTTGTAGCAACTATATGTCGAATTTTCTTTTTAGCATTTTCATCAATACTATCTCCTACTCGTCCCAAAATAATGTCAATATCTTTCTCATTAATTGTATCTAAAAAGTTTGTTTCTGTTATTGAGTCACTACTTATCATCTCATTTAGTATTTCACTTGACATCTTGGCTAAACCTTCCTTTGATAGTGGTGCAATCCTTTTAGCAATTCTCAGAAAACTATCTTCTACATCATCCATTTCTCCGAAATTAAATAATGTATTCGTTTTAAGATGTTCTCGCAAGTTACCATTCAGCCCCATTAAATTCGTTGCTTTTTCTTCTACACGTCTGTAAGTAGGTAAATATAGAACTTCACAACCATTTAAATTACGGTTAATGAAATCACGATTTTTTGCAAGTCTAATTTTTTGCATTGAATATTGTGAATCCATCCGATTGAATTCATAAGAAAGATAGGTAGCATCTTCTTTAGTCATTTCTAATTCTTGCTCCTTTGTAAATTTAAGGCTAATTGATTCGAAGTTATTTTTTTGAAGATTATTGAATTTTCTACTTAGCACATAGTACAACAAATTCATAATCTGCGTCTTCCCCATCCCATTTTCCCCAATCAATATCATTACATCATGCTCAAACGGAATATGCACATCATGCAGCCCAAACAAGCCTTTTATCGTAAATGATTGGATAATTTTATCTTTCATAGAAGCAAAATTTTTAAAACTTACCGATTCAAAAAGAAAACACGAAACGCCTCCATTTCTTTACGCTCCTGTTCAATAAATCGTTCAAATAATCGCTCGCCCACCTGCGATTTCAAGGCAGAAATCCCAACATCAATCAAGCGCAAACCCTGTTCGGTCAGGAAAATATTATCGTATCGCAAGCCGGGCATATCGGAAGGTCGGCGGAGGTCGCGGTGTACAAAACCTGCTTGGTGGAGTTGCGCCAATTCGTCCTCAAATACATCCCACCACAATTCGCGTCGCTCATACTCGTAGGCGCGAAAATCCAATGGATAAAGCCGTTCCATGACCAACATATCAGCATTCATTGTCTCATTGACATCCAAGCGTAAAAATTTGACTATCAATCCATTAACTGTATTGGCAAACTTCATTTTCTCCGCTTCCGAACCAATATCCGACCTCGTATCACCCGCAAACAACTTCCCCGCTTCCGTTTTGCTGAGGGCAATGACGGTGTTGTTAGCTCCTGACGATAATGTGCGCGGATAACGTTTTGCCATGTTGTGTGAAATGTTTTGAGCGTGTCAATTGATTGTAAAAAACTATGAACTATGAACCGACAACTATGAACTGATAGCCGTATTTCCGTCATATTTATTTTTTGCCAAACAAAGTTACAAAAAATTAGTGAGAAAAAACGCTATCAAATTTTACTCCAAATCACCAAATTGCGCTTCAATTTGTGTAACTTTGCACATATTTTTTTACTGTACAGGCGATTTCAATCGCCCTGTCAAAATCATACTACACATGGCGATTGAAATCGCCTGTACGAGTTACCATAGTTTATGCCGATTATACCAATAAAATTACGTTTCGCGCTCATGGCTGCCTTATTGATAGGTGGTATCGTTGTTTCCTTTTTGCCTTATGGCTTGGCTTGGTCGTGGCTATTGCTCATTCCGGGTATCATCCTCACAGTGGGTTATTTTCTGTTTGGTACACTGTCGTCGGCTTCACAAAAAATGCAAATCGGTGATTATAACGGTGCCGAGGAACAACTCAAATGGACATGGAAACCTAACTGGCTGCTGAAAATGAATCGCGGCGTATTTCACTTTTTGCATGGTACGATTAAGATGCAACGCCGCCAACTCGACGCTGCCGAAGTACACATGCAAGATGCCCTTAATGCAGGGATGCCGAGTGGCGATTACACCGCACAGGTCTATCTTGCCCTGTCCAATATCGCAGCATCGAAAAGCAAATTACAAGTTGCGAAAAAATACCTCAAAGAAGCTAAAGCCTGTGCCATCACCGAACCCATGCTCAAAAATGCCATTAGCGATTACGAAAAACAATTTAAACAAATACCACGCGGACATCAGCGTTTTCAAAATCCGAAACAAATGCGCCGTCCGAAGCGTCCGAGATAATTTTTGAACCACGAAGTACACTAAGAACACGAAAGTCGAATAAACGCAGAGGACACAAGATGACGAAGACTTTTTATATTAAATGAAGATAAAATTTTATTTTTTGCCCCAAAACCTATAAGGTTTTTAGAAACCTTATAGGTTTGATTTCCAGAGTTTTAAAATTCATTTCAACATAAAAATACTTCATAATACTTCGTTTTCTTTCACATTAATTTAGTTTCGTGTCCTTCGTGAACTTAGTGGTAAATTCATACCTTTCCAATGCCACTAACCACTACCCTCTATTTCGGCTTACACCTCGACGAAACCGCCTATCCAAAAGCTACTGATACAGGCGCGAAAACCGACTCAGGTACGTACTATTGCGGACCCATGACCTTATTGCAACTCCTTGAAAAACAATTAGGTACGGTCGATTATCCTTCCAATAATAATTACCTGCGGGTAGAGCAATACCGACAGAGTTTGCAGAAGCATATCGCTTTACATTCCGATGCTTTTTATGCCAAATCCTTTGAAGCGGACAGCCTTGCTACGGCGGGAGCTTTGCTTTCGAGACGCGATGAATTATTACTTGCAGGGTGGGATTTTGAGACGGGAAATGCGGGTGAACTCCCTTTAGGGGCGGGGTTGCCAAACAGACTGAAAACCCTTGCCGAAATCAAAGCATTACGCATACAGGAAGGCGATAAACTGGCACTTGGTTTTGCCGATAGATTTGTACGGATACTAGAAGCGATGCAGCAGCAAGGTGCTAACTTTGATACGATATACCTCAACGAACCTTTCGATTTATTACCCGTTCATTTTCAGCGATTATTTAGTATTTTTAAAGAAAAAAATATTGAAACAAAACAATGTTCGCCTGAAGGCGAACCTGTTGTTTTTAATGATAAAAATGATTTAAATTTATTTAAAAATATTTTAATGCAAAAAGAAAAACCGGAAAAACAAACACTACAAATTGACGGCTCGCTCTTGGTGCTTAAATCAAGTCGTGAAACAGATGCTGCCGCTTGGCTCGCCAAATTTTTCAGCCACAATCCACAGTACAAACCACTGTGCGTAATACCGGAAAAGAATCGCGCACTTGATAATGCTTTGATACAGGAAGGCTTGCCGAGTATGGGAATTTTGTCGGCTTCATCGGCACGACCTATTTTGCAAATTTTAAAATTAGTGACCGCCTTTTTATGGAGACCTGTTGACCCGTATAAGATCATGGAATTTGTCTCTTTGGCTGTCAAACCCTTAGACGACAAACTTGCCATGATTATCGCAGATGTGGTCTCGCAGACTCCCGGATTGCGAAGCGATAAATGGTTTGCACGGGTGCAAACTTATTTTGAGGAATTGGAAGAAGCGGCGAAAACGGACGAGCGTATCGACGTGGACGCAGTGCAACGCGAGTATGAATTTTGGTTTGAACGACGGCGATTTGATGTGGACAAAACAGTGCCGCGAGATGAGGCGATTAAGGTGTTTGATTACGTGGCACGATGGGCAACAAGGAAGTATGAGGACGGGGGCAGTTCGCAGAGTTCGCTGCTTGTTTTGAGCGAACAGGCAAAGCGGATTCGGGAGCTGTTGATGTCGCTGCCTGATGGCGATACGCAACTTACTAATTTGCGGCTTGAACGCATCGTGCGGACGATTTATCAGCCTTCTCCGGTGTGTTTTCGGGAGGCAGAAGTGGGGCATTTGCCTTACGTGGACAAACCCGCTGCACTGATAGCTGACACGCCCGATGTGCTATGGTGGAACTTCGCCGATATTGAGCGTGATGTGTCTTTTTCGCGTTGGTATAAAAATGAAATTGAATGGCTGCAATCTATTGATATTCATTTAGATACGGTAGAAAAAGAAAATAAATGTATGTTGTGGCAACGCCGTCGTCCGATACTACATTCGACGGGACGCTTGTGGCTCGTGATGCCCGAAACGGTGGATGGAAAACCGATGCAGCCACACCCGCTTTTCGGGGATTTGAAAGCGGCATTTACAGATATAGAAAAAATAACTTATGATATAGATGATGAAGGGACTTTGGCGGCTTTGGAGTCTTTCATTTTGCCCAAAAAAATAGCCCTCACAATGCGCGAACCCGCACATACGAAGCCTTATTTGAATTTTGAGCAAATTGAGCGTTTGGAACGCCGCGAAACGGAGTCTTATTCGAGTTTGGATTCGCTGTTTTATTATCCGTATCAATGGGTTTTTAAGCATAAAATTAAGCTGCATAAATCGTCGATATTGAGCGTGGTGCGGGAGAATACTTTGAAGGGAACGCTGGCGCATCGGGTGTTTGAGAAGATGTTTGAGGATGATGTATTGGCGTGGAAAAAGACGGATGTGGATGCTTGGATTGATGAACATATTCAGCGATTTTTGGAGCAAGAAGGCGCAGTTTTGCTGATGTACGGACGCGAACCGGAGCGTGTGAGTTTTGAAAATACGATGAAGTTTGCCGCTTGGCGACTGGTGAGTATGATTCAATCGAACGGCTGGACTTCGTATAAGGTAGAACAGGAATTGCGCGGTCGGTTTATGAATATTCCGGTGGTGGGTATCGCGGATTTGGTGCTGCAAAAACCGTCGGGCGAAACGGCTATCGTGGACCTCAAATGGCGCGGCGCAGCACGACGCGAAAACCTCATTCGCAATGAGGAAGACCTGCAATTGGTGATGTATTCGCGCTTACTGACGGAGGATGATTCGTGGGCGCATACGGCGTATTTTATCATCGAAGACGGGAAGATGATTGCGAGAAATAACTTAGCATTTGAGGAGGCAATCCCCGTAGTGCCGGACGCAAATCATATCGAAATCTATGAGCGCATCTGGTCGAAAATGCGGAATACCTACACTTGGCGCATGAAGCAACTGAAAGAAGGAAAAGTCGAAATTCGGACGGAACAAAATCGACATGAATTTACAGAGGAAGAATTGCGAGTGAGTGAACTGAGGGAGATGTTGGAAATGAAGGATTCGGACGCGCCTTTTGATGATTATCAGGTGCTTATACAGCCGATTAGATAATGAGTGAATGAGTGATTTTTGAATGAGTGAATGGTTATTTTTCGTATTTTTCAGAATCAACTTTTGCTTTTTCTTGAAGATGTAAGGCATTCACAACATTCGTCAAATCTTTGTAATGCCATTTATCAAAAATATGCGCTCTGTGCAGAAAAATCGCACTAAAAATCAAGCTAATTATTGATAACGTTATAACATCAAAATCTCTACTTTCTACCTTGATTATAATTTTGATAATTGCAACTATTCCTAACAGTAGAAAGGCAAATGATAAGTTATGAGACATGGTTTTTATAACTTTCCATTGTTGAATGTAAATGTGATTTTCGGAACTGTAGTTTCTAACTAATGCTCTTTGATTTCCAACAGATATTTTTCTGTTTGTATCAGAGGGACTACCCCAAATTTTCATTCCTATTCCCATGTAAATCCAACTTCCAAACGAATCAACTGCATTTCCAACAACATAAGACGCTAAAATTAGAACAGTACCCAAACCAAAATTTATTTTAGATATTTTTGAAGCTAATTCAGCTAAATTATTAATCTCAGGATTGAGAAAAAGAAACGCTATCAATACGATTCCTCCCGGAAGTGCGTATGAGAATATATCAAATATGCTGAATTTTAAGTCTTTCATCAATAAGTGTAGTTGGTTTCTCTAAAGCTATCACCACCAACAAATTTACCACCAATCCCTCACGCATGCAAGCGAAAAGTATCTATTTTTGTGGTTAATTCTCAAACATATCAAGATTATCACGCAGCCATTTAATATAGGAAACATCAAGGTCAGTCATTTTGGCAATAACAGCATCCTCAAAATCAGCTTTAATCATATTAATGGCGACATCGCGTTTTGTATCATTTGCTGTGAGTGCGAGGACTTCCTGTCTCATAACAGCGATTTTGGATAAGCCCCTTTCTTCGGGGGTGATATTTTCTACATCGGCAATTTCTGCCGCTTTTCTGATACCTTCATTATTGAGGTTGATTTGGGGGTTTTCGGGATTGTGGATACTTTCATATATTAAGTCCAACCAATCTCTGTAATTAATTGGTGTTGAATCATCTTTATAATTTGGATTTAAAAATATTAATTCGTGGTTGAACATTTTACGCTCTATGCCTTTCAGGTTTTTTGGGTTGAGATTTGAAATCAATACCTCGTCCTTGTACAACTCCTGCGTCTTTTTGTGTACGCGATAAGGGGCGGTCACCACTACAATCGTATATACCGTTTTTTCTATGGAATAATTCGATGAACTTCTTTGTTGTTCGGTAATCGCTTGGAGGTGATAATGTAAAAATCTATCAAAATTACTGTCATACTCTACCCGTTGAATCTCTATGACGATTCTTTTCTTGGTGTCCTCTGCAAAAATATCATATTTGAAATTGACGCTTCCGATTTTAGGCTCAAATGCTTTTTCGGTTTCTATCTTATCCGGTTCTACCTCAATCCCGACGACATCTTTTACAAAAGCCTTAAAGACAGTTTTATCTGTAAAAGCTTTCTTGAAGAATACCTCATTGTCGAGTCTGGCTAACATATTTGTTTTATTTTTTTACAAATATAATCAAAATAATGTTGGTGGGCAATATTTCTCTTCAAGCTATATATTTCTAAGGTCAGTGCTACTATCCGAAAATGTCAAAGCTAAAACCACAGATGAAAATTAATATCATATTTTAATATAAATATAATATTTATTTAAAATAAAAACCCTCACAAATCCTCAATCAAGTCCATAAACTTTATAAACTAATCAACTAATCAACTACCTTTGCACCATGCAAAGTCTGTTGAACAATCGTTATTTTTTGTGGCTTGTCTTGGGTATATTTTTGTTCAATATATTGGTTATGAACAGCAGTACAATGCTGTGGGATGAGGACGAGGCAGCTTATGCGGGCTTTGCCGTTAATATGCTACAAACGGGGGATTGGCTCATTCCACACTTTGACTGGTCGGATATACATCGCAAACCGCCACTTCATTTCTGGATGCTGGCTATATCGTATAAAGCATTCGGTATCAATGAGTTTGCTACGCGATTGCCGAGTGTATTGGCGATTATCGGTACACTTTTTCTTTTATTTTTTATTGGTCAAAAAATCTTTAGACGCGATGTTGCGCTAACGGCTTGTGTGGTTTGCATGGCATCCTTATTCATTCCCAATGTCGCCAAAATCGCCGTTGTTGACAGTTTACTTTTGTTTTTTGAGACGCTTGCTGTATTATCGCTTTTTGCTTATTTGCGCTCACCTTCGTGGAAATGGAATGTCCTTTTTTGGCTCGGCATAGCGGCAGGCTTACTCGTCAAAGGACCGCCCGTTTTGATACTCACCGGAGGCTTGTGGGGCTTTTTATTGCTCTTTCATCCGCAACGAAAACGCCTTATCGGAACGCATCCTTGGCTATTTTTGCCACTCGCTTTATTGCCTTTATTGGCTTGGGGATACCTAGCTTGGCAGCGCGATCCCGACTTTGTACAATGGATGCTCGATTGGTATATTTTTAAGCGCATTGGAAGTTCGGTACTTGGGCAAAGCGGACCTCCGGGTTATTATTTGGTCATTTTCGTCGTGTCATTTTTTGCATTTATTCCGGTCTTGCCCGCTGCTTTTTGGGATATGTTCAAACGCCTTCGCCAAAAAGACGAGACCACAATTATGTTGGTCGGTTGGCTGGTATTTTCCTGGATATTTTACGAAATATTACCCAGCAAATTACCCACTTATGCACTCGCCGCCACACCCGCGATAGCTATATTAATTGCACAGCAATTATTGGAGATTAACAAAAAAAACTATGCTTATCACAAACTGACGACCTTATCCAGCGTACTCTTTGTCTTGCTTTTTTTCGCGCTTGCCGTAGGGCTGATTTATGTTTGTTTTATTCTCATGGGCAGAGAAACGGCAGTTCGGGCTATCTTTCTAATGTTTATATTGTGGCCTCTGAGTTTCATTTCCGGCACATTGGTTTTTGCCAAACGCTACACCTACGGCACCGGCGGATTGATACTGACGGGTTTGTTGTTCACAACATTTGCATGGCTCTTTGTGATGCCTCAAATCGAAGCCCGTCGCAATGCCCCCAAACGTCTTGCTACCGCCATAAAAGCCGCCGTTCCCGAAGGCACAAAAATCATCATCGGCGATGATTTTTCAAAAATTCCGGGCATTCCATTTTATCTTTCACAGCATTTTGAGGACTACGAACACTACGACAGATTGCTTTATACCATGCAAATTCTTCGCTCGCCAGAACCACACGCCGTCATCGTAGGTGATAGTTGGAAAGCGGCGATAGACAAAGATTTTGCAGCCAAAGGCGATAGCATGACCACCCAAATCCACATCGAAGGTTTTACGACAGACGACTTAAAGACGGTTAGTTATTGGTGCTTGATGCGGTGACGGTGGACGATAAACGACAAACGATGAACGACAAACGGAACGAATTTATGCAAGTAGTAGAATACAGATTTGACGAATTATGAGTATTTTTTATGTGTTTTTTTGACAAGTTCATCCATAATAGTTGATACTTTATACGATATTAATTTTACACAAAGTATCATAAACCTGTTTGCTAAACTTTTCAAGTTTGCTAAACGTGGGCAGGGTACTAAAATTTGTAACTAGCTAAATATCAGTACATTGCTTCTCTGATAGCTATCGGAGACCAAACTTTTTGAAGTTTAGCAAACGGAGTATTTAAATTTTGTTTGATTTTTAAAATCAGATTCCAAAAGTGTCAAAACTTTTATGATTTAGATGAGCTTGTCTAAAATTTTAAAAAATAATAATA
>CALIZI010000416.1 GCA_938028705.1 uncultured Saprospiraceae bacterium
TCGCATTTTTATTTTTATTAAGTGATTCACGCAGAGTTCGCAGAGAACGCAGAGTGTTGATTATCAGTCCTCTGCGTTCTCTGCGAACTCTGCGTGAGATGCACTGACAATACTTAGCATTATTTCACACGCGACAATTTGGGCTGCACCCTGTTGTAGTATTGTGGTGTTGTGGTGTTGACGTTTTTGTATATCGGGAGCAACATTCGGTTATCCACATATTTATCCCGAAAGCTTTCGGGAGTGGGTAATGAACCGAAAAAAGGAACGTGAAAACTATAAAGTACCGACCTCGTATCAATTAGCTTAATGTACTATAAAGGGTATCTTGCGAGAACATTCAGCAAAAGCGTTTTTTAACAAAAAAAAGACTACATTAAATAGTGTGACAAAAATATCTTAACCACTAAGCGCACTAAGAACACGAATGTCGAATTAACGAAATAAGAAAACAAAGTTTGTGTAAAAAATTCATTATTAATTACTTAGAAATACTTTGTGTTCTCTGCAGCCTGCCCCGTTGAAGAACGGGGTCCATTCGATTTTAGTGTTTTTAGTGTGCTTAGTGGTTCAAATATTGTTAGTTTACTTTTGTCTCATTACTTAGTTCGACAAACTTCAACACATCGACACTTCAACACCACAACACCATCAATAAACCTTCCTTCGGAAAATTTGTACCAAATCAGCGATTAAAATAATGATAAGCCCCACCAATGCAACAGTGGCTACATTTTGGGCATCACCTACTGCGCTTCTTTTCAAATAAATACCCAACAAAGCCCAAGCCACGACCAAACCATAGAAAATATCCCGCCGATTGAAAATCATGGTGAGACCGATAGCAATAGCAACAAGTATGACAATCACTGCCCAAGTAGCTGCACCTAAACTCAAATCATTGATCCCCATGCTGACCAACAAGGCAGTGACATTGGCAATAGTAGCCACCGTAATCCAGCCCAGATAGATACTAAACGGTAGGTGTGTCAAGTATTTTTCGGTATTACTGACGCTCGAAATACCAATTTGCTGTCTTTGATAAATCACTATCAATGACCCCAATATCGCCAACATCAGCACCAATGATAGCGGCACTATTTCGTAGTGCCAAGAGAATATCCAAGCGATATTTGCCAGACATGAAATGAAAAACCAGTAGCCTATTTTATCTAAAAATGTAGTGGTCGTGAGGTTCTTGTTGCGAAGGGCATACACCAAGCCATAGACGATAAAAATACCCAACAAAAGGTAAATCACGCCCCATATTGCAAAAGTGCCATCGCTAGGCACAAAAAGATTGGGATACTGCTCGGAAAGCACTCGCGTATCTTTGCCATTGAGCGGTAAGGCATTGGCTAAGTAATTGATAAGCAGCGTGACAATATAGCCAACGATATTTAAAATAGCAAACGTAAGCCTTGTTCTGTGATTGGACATAATGATTGTGTTGTTGTGTTGTTGTGTTGTTGTGTTGTTGTGTTGACAGGCAAAAGCATTTTTTAACAAAAAAAAGACCATATTAGCTCGACAAGCTCCAACACGTCAACACATCAACACATCAACACATCAACACTGATTATCTTATAAACCAACTCAAAGCTACTTAATTCAATTTAGATTTTTGCTGTAAAACGGATTTAATTTTATCGGTTTATTGGGTATTTCATCATTATTTTTGGAAAAACCATATAAAAAACTACTTCATTCATACATAGCATTTTACATATAAAAAGTCATAGTAAAGTCAGATATGTTATTATTAATTTCATAACAAATTGATTATTAATTTATTTTCAAAAATAAGAAAATTGAATACTGATACTTTTTATAAAAAATCTTACAAAGCACAATATCAGCCTGATACGTATATTGATAATTATTTTTCGTAAATTTATGGATATTAATTTTTTACAAAAAGTTGTTTATAATTTTTTTCGCTTTAAGGTAACGTAATAGTCTGTGATTATCGGCAATCTCATTTTAAAATTTCGTATCCGTAATATAGGGAATCTGAGAATAGGTACAGTTCGGTGATCACAGCTTTACGTTTTGTTGATTGAGTTGATTGAGTGATTAGTTTTATAAAGTCACCCATGAGGTGTGTACCTAATTACTTTATCAACTCAATAAACTTTATAAACCAATTCACTTTCATTATGAAACGTTTGCTACTATTGCGTTTTCGGTGTTGAGTTTGTCCTTATTGTTTATGGGGCATGACCAATCATACGAAGCACTTTAAAGGACCTGCCATACAGAAACCTTTACGGAGCAACTTCTTGAAGCCCCCGAATATCGGCAACAACACGAAGCGAGAATGGCAAGGCTTGCCGAAAGAAATCAAGTGTATCAAGAATCAGACATCAACTGCCCGGACCCTATGACAATAGCTGTGGCGGTTCATTTTCAAGGCTTTACCAATTATAATAAAAACTGTATGTTGAATTTGGCGCAGAGCCAGATTGATGTCCTCAACGAGGATTTTCAAGGTACAAACAGCGACATCAGTAATTGGCAAAACGAAGCCTCGAATTATTTTGCGGGCATTTCCACTGGAGAAGCCTGCCTTGAATTTTGTCTGGCTACATACCATCATCCGGCGGGCTACGGCTTGCAGGATGGTGCTGTAGCAGTGACCTTCAATCAAGTCAGCGGCGATTTCAGTGTAGTATGGAGCGGCTATCTCAATATTTTTGTGCAAGATATAGCGGGTGGTTTTTTGGGCTATTCGCCGCTTGGCGGAGCCGGAAATGACGATGGCGTGGTGATTAATTCCAATAACTTTGGAACGGTCTCTTGCCCGGGTATTAATTTGTATTCCAATTTTGATTTGGGGCGTACAGCCACACATCTGGGGCTATCAGGAAAATTGTGCTTCTGACGATGGCATCAATGATTATTAGTTCATAGTCTTCAGTGCATAGTTCATAGGCGATTTAGTAATTTTTGTGCTTCTTCGTACTTCCATGATTTGTCTTTTACGATTTGTTGTAAATATTTTTTGGCTTGTTTGGCTTGGTTATTTTTCAGATATGCCAAGCTGATATACCATTTTGAAGCAGGTGAGTAATTGATGTTGTTTTGTTGAATGATGGTTTCAAATTGTGTAATAGATTTATCGTAATTTTCGCCGTACAAATAGGCTAAAGCTAAGTAGAATTGTTGTTCGGTATTGGGGGATTTTATTTTTTCGATTTTGCGGGCGGTTAGTTCGTAATCGTTATTTTTATAAGCACTTTTCGCTGCTTTCCAGGCTACTGCGTCGTCATTTTCTCCCGCAAATGTTGTTGGAGCAGTGTGTGTTTGAGCCATATAAGTATCCAACAAGGAAGGCGTGAAATAATCATATACTAAATAAGCAAGTACGCCAAAAATCAGCACCGCTGCAGCTCGTTTGAGGTAGTATAAAGGTCTGATTTTCGCAGTCGGTTTCAGTGCCGGATTTTCTTGTGTTTTTTGGTGTGCGGCTTTGAGTTGCTGTTTGAAATCGCTTTTAGCCTTAGCAAAAATGACTGACCGTAATTCTACTTCATCTGCAAAGTCGGTATCACTATCCATGCGTTGTTCAAACTCTTGAACTTCGGCTTCGGATAATTCTTTGTATAGGTATTTTTCGATTAATATGTCTTTGTCTGTCATGTTATTTCTGTTTATCTGAATTTAACAAATCATTTATTTCTTTTCGGAGTTTTTTTACGCATCTGGACTTGGTTGTTATAACCACTCTATTACTCGCATACTCTAACTCTTGTCTTACTTCTTCTAAGTTTTTTTCTTCTTCCCAAAGTTTTGTCAACAAATTTCTACAGTTGTCACTGAGTTTTTCCAATGCTTTTAGAATAATATCAACTTTCCTGCGTTGTTCGTCATTCAAATTAGAAAATTTAGGGCTGAAATCCTCATCGTGTATACCTTGTTTTCGAGAAATATATCGTTCAATTTCATCTACTTCAAAGCCTTGCATACGATCTGTTTTTTTACGATCATCCCTAAGTTTATTATAAGCAATTCCAACGATAAACCCACAGATATTATCATTGCGGAAGTTAGGCTTTCTTACTTTTTTTGTGATGACAAAAAACGCTTCCTGTATAGCATCTTCCATATCCTCAATAGAGTATTTCGACTTCGTTTTACCTCTCAATCCTTTTATCAAATCATCATAATTATCTGCATACAATCTATTGAAAGGTGAGTTATCGCCATTTCGGATTTTTCTGATTTCTATCTCTGACAGCTTACACATATTTATTGATTTAGGTTGAAAAAGGTAAACAGTATGCTCCTGTTTAAGTGCTGTTTTTACAGGTGTGAATCTACGATTTTTTTGAATATTTCTTCGATAAAGTCAGGTAAAATAAATATTTAAAAAAAAGTGTGTTTTGTGTTTACCCGATTTGAACATTATTCAATAGGATAATAATAGCAAATGGCTATGAGTCAATTAAAATAACTCACATCATTTTTTCTAAAATAAATAAAAATATGAAAACAAAATTATTTCTCGTTTTGGTAAGCCTTTGTTTTACCACACTATTAATTAGTACAAAAATCTTTGCCCAAGATAAAGATATGTTGGATAATCAAAGCATTATTAGCCTTCACAAACTCGGTATGGAGGAATCAGTAATTCTGAACAAAATAAAATCGTCTGAATGTAATTTTGACGTTTCTCTTATCGGTCTGGTGAGTTTGAAAGAAGCGGGTATTTCCGAAAACATCATCAACAAGATGCTTGATACTGATACACGTATGAAATCAGATGCGGAAGCTGAAGCCGCTTATGCAGAGCAACATGCACCGGGTATATTTTACATCAATCCTTTAGGGGAGGAAATTGAATTAAAGTCCAATCTGTATAGTAGTGGGAAAACCAACAGCACGGGGCGTACACTGGCACAAACAGTAGGATCCTTCGGTGGATTGGGCGGTCAATTAATTACGGGTGCAGTAAATGCAAAGACCAAAGCCGTATTGCCTACGCCCAATGCGGAGGTTCAGATTCAGGAAACCTCTCCTGAATTCTACTTTTATTTTGAAACCACTGAAAGTGGCCTGAGTAATACCGGCAATACACTACTTTGGTATAATGTGGTCACTAACCCAAATGAACTTATTCTCATAGAAATGCAAACGAAGAAGAGAAGCAGAGAGGTAATTACCGCCCGGGCTAATTCTTACAAAAGTAAAGTAGGAGTTCGTAATAAAGATAGTATTCAATTTAGATTTGAGGAAATTGATGCAGGAGTGTATAGAGTGTATTTTGATAAACCATTGAAAGCAGGTGAATACTGCTTTGTATATGCAGGAGCAGTAGCCACAACCGCAGGAATGGGGCAAAAAGTATTCGATTTTGGTATTACTAAATAAATGTTCAAACAAATACGATAATACGATTTTTAGTCTCTGTAACTCGCTTAAAATTAATTTTTTATAAATAATATTTAAACTAATAAAAATGGACAAACTAAAATTTCATATTGGCATCTTTCTAATTGTATTGACTTGTTCCTGCGAGATTGATTTGTCGGGCGACCACCCATGTCAAGGAAATGGAGAGGTACAATTTATCAATCGCTCAACAACGGGTAAAACTTATGAAGTCATCTGGGATAATATTAGAATGGCAACCCTATCTCCGGGTTCAGAGTCGGAAACTTTCACTGTAACAGCGGGTCAGCATACTATGCGTTGGATAGTTTCAAACTCCAATACCAATGCTTGTGCACAAGCCAATGTAAGTATTCCCGAGTGCATAAAAGAGACCTTTTTTTGTTCAAACTAAATCAACACATAAAATACTATGAAAATAAAAAAAATATTAAAACTAATTATTGCATTAATCTTGGTACTAAATTGTGGTTGTAAAAAAGACCTATGTGAAGACCAAGTATGCTTTAATGGCGGCGCATGTGTTGACGGTGATTGTATATGCGTAAACGGCTACACAGGTACTAACTGTCAAAATGAACCTCCGTGTGCAAATATTACATGCTTCAATAATGGTATTTGTACCAATGGAACTTGTGACTGCCCTTCGGGATACAGTGGTACTTACTGCGAAATCATCGATCCTTGCCTCAATATCAATTGTCAAAATGGTGGTGATTGTATTAATGGGGTATGCGACTGTCCTACAGGATATACTGGTATTTATTGTCAGATAGAGCAAACCCCTGTCAGGTTTAGGGTAAAAGAGATAGAACTCAACACATTCCCTGATACAAATGGTGCCTATTGCTGGGATAATGACGGTTCATGCTATCCTGATGTGATGTGGATTATTACCCAAACTAGTAATGATAATAATGTTTTTGTATCCCCCTACTGGGTTGACTTGGAGTCACCGGGTAATTACTAATGGATTGACTTATCGTTTTCACTTTATTATGAGACATTGTATGATATCAAGCTGTACGACTTCGATTCACAGAGTAGCCTCCAGTTAATTGCTAACGGAGGAATGAAGCTATCTTTAATCTACGACAACCCTCCATATCCTACTACAATGACGCTGTCAAATAATTCTCTTGAATTTAAATTTAAAGGAGATTGGTTTTTCTAAACATTTCCCAAAATCGTGATGTGGTTTCTCACCACAGTGGAATGTCTTCGCACGCTGACGAGCGGGCAGGCATTCCTATATCACGATTTTTTTTATTATCTTTGATTACCTATTAAAATATTTCACCTATGAAACAGAGAATCACATCACCTTATCTAACCATTGCTATATGGCTTCTTTTGTGTCCTTTAGTGAGTGTTTCACAGATTCACCCCGGAGACTCTCTCGAATTAGTTAAACTCTACAATGCCACCTGCAATCAAGGCTGTACCTTAAATTGGGATTTAAATAATCCTTCAATGTGGGAAGGCATTGTGTTGAATCAAGACAACAGAGTACTTGAGATACATTTAGATTCCATGAATTTAACCGGAAGTATTCCCAATCTTAATCTACCTAAATTGAGAAAACTCAATTTATTTGAAAACAAACTAAGTGGGAATATTCCAGATTGTGATAACCTGATTGCTTTAACAGAACTTCGCCTTCAGAGAAATCAATTGGAAGGTCAGCTTCCAAACTTCCAGCATCAACAAAACCTAACCTTAATGATTCTCAACACCAATCGCTTTACGGGCACAATTCCAAATTTTGACCACTTAAACAGCATTCGGCTTATTAGTTTGGCTGCCAACCAAATAAGCGGTTCACTTCCAAATTTTAATAAACTTCATAACCCTGATTTGTATTGGATTGATGTAAGCAATAACCGTATGAGCGGTACGATTCCTGATTTCAATTTACCCAAGTTGATAGATATTGATTTTGCCTTCAATAATTTCAGTGGACCAGTGCCGGGTTTTGACTCTACTGCTTTAAATAAAATAAATCTTGGTGCTAATCGACTTACTGGATCGATTCCTGATTTTAGTGGTCTGACTGACTTGAAGTCAATTAGAATATATGGCAATAAGTTGACTGGTTCGATACCGAATTTCAAACTTCCAAATCTAACTTTATTATACTTATATGGTAATGAACTGACCGATTCGATTCCCGATTTCGATTCCATTCCTAACTTAGAGAGTCTCTATCTTCAGAATAATGAACTAACGGGTAAAATACCGGATTTTAAGTTACCGGAACTGAAGTATCTCTGGCTCCAGGGAAATGAATTAACCGATACAATACCCCACTTTACCAGTGCGCCTAAATTGAGTTGGATAGATTTAAGTTCAAATGAGTTAAGTGGTTCAATTCCTGATTTTTCAACTTTAGACAATCTGGGCATATTGTCTGTAAAAAACAATAAATTTTCATTCAATGAAGTTCAAAATGCTAAAAATGAACATGATGATTTAGTAATTTTTAGATATTCACCTCAATTTCATGGCGATGCCCAATCTCAACTACTAAATCTGGGCGATAGTATATTATTGAGATTATCTGAGCCGCTGCCCGGAAACAACAATGATAACGTAACATATCAATGGAAACAAAATGGCAATACACTGACAGGGAGTATTGATTCTACTTATGCAATTGATAGTTTAGACCTTACTCAGGTGGGCAAATACACCCTACACATGACGGACACCGCTCGTGTATCTGATTTGGAGATTATTTCCAAACCACTATATGAGTTCGTAGAAGGCTACGACCTCTATGGACAGCCAGTTGTATATAATCAGATGATGGTAGAATTTAAAAGCAGAGAAGAAAAAAATATACATGAAGAAAACTATTTATTTGAATATTCCGGCTTTGTTGCTGACAGTTGCAGTTGTAACAGACTTTTATATTTATGGCAATTTCCCGACGCAATTGATATGTTGGAAGTATTATTGGCACTGAATACTAAAACGGAAGGTCAAACAGGCAAAGCAAAAGTAAGCGGACTAAATAATAAGTTTGAGCTTAGTCTATCAGGACCGGGAAAAGGTTGGACTTGGACAGGGCATTATCCCGACAATTATCCGGATACTGTTCATATTTATATGTTGGATTCCGGTTTGGATACTACATATATAGATACAGAACAACACCTCCTTCCTAATGCCCCCATTGATTCCTGTCATAACAATTTATCAAGTTACGGTTACAATTATTCTGACCCTTTGACATCTATTGTAAATAGTGCAATTGACTCAATGGGACATGGTTCCTTTGGTGCTTATTCGATGGTAGAAGACTTGTCCGAAAATATCAATATTAAAATAGTTCCTCTGAAAGTATTTGATGATATAGGACAAGGTACTTTGTTCAATTTTATTTGTGGTTTATATCATGCCATAGACCATAATGCGAATATTATTAATGTAAGTGCCGGATATTCCGGTGAACCCTCGGAGATTCTCGAAGATGCTATCGCATTAGCTCAAGAAAAGAATATATTCATCATCGCGGCAGTAGGCAATGACACTTTAAAAAATATTGACAATTATCCACAATATCCGGCATATTATGCGGGCGAATTTTTGCGAGAAGGTAAATATGGCGAGAGTAACAAGTTGATTAATTTTGATAATGTTAAATCCGTAGCATCATTAGGACCACAGGATTCGCTCTCATTTTTCACTAATTTTGGACCAAATCACGCCACGCTTTCCGCTTATGGAGAAGACATGGGAGGTTATTTGAATACGGGGGAAAGAGTTAGTCAGAGTGGTTCTTCAATAGCAACTTTTTATGTGACCAAACAGCTTGCTGTCGAAATTGCCAAAAATAAAAACCGCGACTATAAGACAATATGGGAGGACTTTGAAACTTCCTCTTTGAGAGATTGTCCTTCTACCATAGGTTTAACACAAACAGGAAAATGTCTTGACATTCATTTAGATGTATATGGAGATTTTAAGGTGCTACTTGAAGGGGCTTACGATTCATTAACCCAAGAAATGAATACGACCCTAAATACTGAATTGCACTTACTGCCCGGACAAAGTGATTCTACACTCAATCATAATATGGCGGTTCAACCTTATAATTTTGCTCCATTTCATTATGAAGGCAATGAGACAGTACCCTACAATCTTGACAACTATCCGCCGGAGATAGTAGATTGGATATTAATATCAGCACGAACCGATACTGGTGTAGAAACCGAAGTAAACCGGACGGCGGCTTGGCTCAGGTATGATGGTAAAGTTCAATTCTTAAAACCTTTGCTTGAGAGTACTCAAACACTCCACGATTCGGTATATATAGTCATCGAACATCGTAATCATATAGGAATAATGTCGCCGGAAAAAATACCCGTTCTACGCAATATTATTACTTGGGATTTTACACAACAAAATTCTTACACAGACGCAGGACAAATAGAATTATATCCCAATGTATGGGCAATGTGGGCAGGTGATGGCGACCAAAGTAGTGACGTTAATGGCTATGACATCAATGGAAATGACAAAGCAACCTGGGCAATTCATAACGGAAAATTCTATCTATATCTGTCTCCCGATTATAATTTGGATGGTGATATAAACGGTCAAGATAAAATATTTTGGGATAGAAATAATGGTCGCCATTCTGCTGTGCCAAGATAGGATGGGAGATATACTTCTTTTATTAACTTTTTGCCAATAACTACTTATTTTAAATAAAAAATCATGAGAAATATTTTAATAATTAAAACCCTTTCAATATGCTTACTAATCATACAAACCACTACATGGGCGCAGGTGTCTAACAACGAAAAAGAGTTCCACGATGAGAAATGTTCTCCAATTACAACGGTAGAGCAAATAATTATAAATATAAATAGTA
This sequence comes from uncultured Saprospiraceae bacterium, assembly GCA_938028705.1. Taxonomy (GTDB): domain Bacteria; phylum Bacteroidota; class Bacteroidia; order Chitinophagales; family Saprospiraceae; genus JAHDEO01. The sequence goes on from CALIZI010000416.1 coordinate 10,277, forward strand.
TAATATATCATGGTGATACACTACCGCCTGTAAAAGGTTCACTGCCTAATGGTGAATACATTATAGAAGTTAATTCTATAATAGTAGATATTAATCACAATGCTGCTGTTGATACCGCTCTTTTGGCAAATGGTGATTCAGTATGTATCACAGCTTTTACCTACGATTTGGAGACTTTCAACACAATACTTTTCATCCTTAACGATATTTGTGAGTTCGACCCCGATTTTTGTAGACGTATAGTCCCAAACTTCGCTGTAGTTGTTCGGATGTTTGTTTTAGGAGTGAATGATAGCATTCCCGGTGCGAGCGGTTTACAGGAAATTGTAGATTTTGTAGATTCTCTAGATGTTCCCGATATTATAAGTATCTCTGACGCAAAAATAAGATTAAGATCTCTCAATGATTTTATTGAGGAAATAGTTGTGCTTGATGAACTTATTTGCTATGCGGGAGCAGGTGTACTAATACCTCTACCCATTGAATTAAAATCATTTACAGGATTCTCAGACAATTGCAACATTGACTTAACATGGCAAACAGCCACCGAACGCAACTTCAGCCACTTTGAAGTTGAAAAAAGCCATAACGGGATTGATTTTTACAACATAGGTAGAGTCGCCTCAATAAGCGTTGGAGATTCTGACGGTGGTAGCTATAATTACACAGATAGTGAAAATGTCAAACCAATCAATTATTACCGTCTGAAAAACGTGGATAAAGACCATACGTTCAATTACTCCAGTGTAATCGTAGTAAAATCTGAGTGTGCCGATGGTAGTTCTCCAACGGTCAATATATCTCCAAATCCGATTATAGGAGACTTACTTTTCATTCAGTTAGTTGCCCCTGTATCGACGGACAATGTAAAAATTCATATTACTGACCAACTGGGCAGATCTGTTGCCGAGCAATACGTGAGTGTGACGGAAGGTTTTAATCAATTAGAGATAAATGTTCATCAACTAAGTCCACACGCGATTTATTTTCTCAACATTCAGAGTACTGAATGGATGACCTCTACTGAAAGATTCGTAAAAAGGTAAAAGCCAAACTATAATTTTACACATCTAAATAAAATGTTTATTTAAATTCAAAAAAGACAGGAATTAGCGTATATTACTCCGAAAATTATGATATATGCGTTATTTCCTGTTTTTTCTTTGCTTTTTCTTGTTTTATGTGAGCCATGCAAAAAATCCAATTGGCGTTTCATACAACAGCGATAGTTGTATTTGCAACATTGATTCTACTACAATTTCATTGGCATTAGATAGTATTCCTAAAATCACCGATGAGTCTTTTAAGGCTTGTGGTTATCACTGTATTGGCGTTTACTATTATCGAAAAAATGATTACTGGACAGCTATTAAGTATTATGAAAAAGCAATAGAGATAAGAGAAAGGATAAGTGATAAAGACTTACAAAAATCTTACGGAAATATTGGATTTTGTTACAGACATATAGATCATTATAGTAAAGCTTTAAGGTATTTTGAAAAAATTGACGAATCATATAAGGATGCACAGGTATATCGCTACATTGCTGAGTGCCATTCAGCTTTAGGAGAATACGAAAAAGCAAAATATAACTCACTAAAATCAATAAAAGAAGCATCTGGTTATGATAAATGTCAGGGGTACAATACACGTTGTGTGATTTTTGTTAATTTCAAAGACTCACTAAAAGCAGCGATAAATTATGCTGATAAAGCCATAACATGTTTTGAAGATGATGCTCAAAAAAATAAATACAGTAATGACTTAGAGATTGGCGATGTATATAATAATAAAGGAAATGCCCTCAGATGGTCTGGTGAATACAAGACATCAATAGAAACGTATAAAAAAGCAATAAAAATCTATATTGATGAAAAAAGCAAACTTGGATGGGCTAAAGCACTCAATAATCTAGGAACTGCCCTTTACGGACAATATAAATATCAGGAGGCTATTGATACTCTCCACAACTCTCTATCATTAAAAAGAACTTATTATGAAAATACTCCTTTCAAACCCACCTACGCAGCCAATCATGAAAATCTTGGTGAAAACTACGAAGCACTTAACAGTATCGACAAAGCCTTAAACCACTACCAACTCGCTCTCCAAAACCTAACTAAAAATTCCCCTAAAAAGGACGTTTTCAAAAACCCTTCATTAAGTGACACAATATACAACAAACTCGACCTCATCCGCGTCCTCCACCTAAAAGCAAGCGCAGCCTTCAAAAAATATAAACAAACGGACGACATCACTTATCTAAAATTAGCCGAAAAAACCTACAACACCGCCTTTGATTTCCACGACCAACTTCCACAGCAAATCAATACCCAAGAATCCAGATTATTCCAAGCAGAAGTCATCGTACCATTTATAGAAAATGCTTTGGCAGTGGCTTATGAATTGCAACAAAGCCAAGAAAAAAAACCTAAAACCGCTTTTCGTTTCATGGAAAAAAATAAAGCAACGGTCTTAATACAAGCTATCAATGAGGCAGATGCTTTACAGTATGCCGGATTACCCGACAGCCTTGTACAACAAGAAAAAGAATTGCGCGAAAGTATCACAGCTTATGAAAAGCAACATTATAATACACAACAAAACAAGGAAAAACACCGTATCACAAATTTATTATCAAAGCAAAAAGATGAACACTATCAACTCGTCGAATATTTAGAAAACAACCACCCCGAATATTACAATCTAAAACACAAACAAAACACCACCACACTAAAAGACGCACAAAATTACTTAGACAATCAAACCGCCATATTAGAATATTTCGTCGGCGACAGCAGCATATATGTATTAACGATTGAAAAAGATACAGCTCGTTTGGACAGTTTGGATAAACCCAAAAATTGGAACAAAACACTTAAAGATTTTCGTAGATTTATAAGCGAAGATAGTACACAACTCTCATTCGTACCCCACGCCCATCAACTCTACCAATGGCTACTCAAAAAACCACTCAACAACCTCAATCCCAATATAAAACACCTACAAATCATCCCTGATGCCCAACTCAATTACCTTCCATTCGGATTACTCATTGACAATATTCCCGAAAATCCCGACTACCAAAATCTGCCTTATTTACTCAAAGAAAAATCCATCAGCTACGCTTACTCCACGACCTTACTATTAGAAAATCAACAACAAAAACGCAGCGAAGCATCATACTTATACGGAGGTTTTGCACCTCAATATAGTGATAATGATTTGAATTACGGACGAGAAAACGTCGAAGCACAAGCCCAAAAATTCAAAGGCAAATCCTTCCTCGCCAAGCAAGCCACCAAAGCACAATTCTTGAAGTCTGCCGACCAATTCCAAATCCTCCACCTCTCCATGCACGGTATTTTGGATGATAAAAACCCTTTATATTCAAAATTAGAATTTACAGACGAACCACTCCACGCCGCCGACCTCTACAACACCCGCCTCAATGCCGACCTCGCCATACTCAGTGCCTGCAATACTGCAACAGGTAATATCAAAAAAGGCGAAGGCGTGATGAGTCTTTCGCGGGCATTCACTTATGCCGGATGTCCGAGTTTATTGATGAGTCTTTGGGAAGTACCGGATAAAGAAACAGCCGACATCATGGAAGACTTTTTGGAGCAACTCAAAGCAGGAAAAACCAAAGACGAAGCCCTAAAGAACGCCCAACTTGCTTGTCTTGCGAAGTCATCTACAACCCAACATCCCATGTACTGGGCAGGCTTCGTACCTTCGGGCAATATGCAGCCTGTAAAATTTAGTCAAACCTGCAACTGTTGGTGGATATTGGCATTAATACTAATCATAATATCATATTTCACTATAAAAAGAATCCGCAAACCCTCAAAAACCTGATGTCAAAAAATTCCCCACATTTATTAGAAAAGCCGTCCGACACCTCATATATTTGTCCAAAATAACAATATGACCATAAAATTTCCCGACGGTTTCTTGTGGGGTACGTCCACTGCCGCCGCCCAAATTGAGACCGCCGCCGACCACAACTGGAAAGGATTTAAATCCAGAGACGGCTATACTTTCGAGCGTACCAGCGACCACGAAAAACGCCGCGATGAGGACCTGACTTACATCCGGCAGTTCGGTTCGGTGTATCGTTGCGGAGTGGATTGGTCGCGCCTGCAAACTGCGCCAATGGCTGATTTTCAGCAAGATGTAGTCGAAGAATATCAGGATTTTTTCCAAAAACTCTTGGATGCAGATATGAAAATCATGTTCGTATTTCATCATTTTTGTAACCCCTTGTGGTTTGAAAATAACGGCACTTGGCTCAACTCCGACAACCTTCCTGCTTTTATAGATTTTGCGAAAAAGTGTATGCACTACTTCGGCGATTATGCCTATATGTTTAATACCTTCAACGAACCCGGTGTCTATGCTTTGAATGGTTTTATGCTCGGCGTTTTTCCGCCTTTGAAAAAAAGCTACTTCAAAGCCAATCGTGTACTCACCAATATGGGTGCAGCACACGATGAACTTTACGACCTTCTAAAAGCAAAATATCCTGACAAACAAGTTGGTATTTCCAAAAATACAGGTACTTTTTTCGGCACCAATTTTCTCGGCAAACGCATCGCCAAATTCGTAGATTGGTGGTTCATTGACAAGGCGGCAAGTCACTTTGAAAAGAACGATTTTTGGGGCATCAGCTACTATGTTTATATGCCTTTCACGCCCCTTCCCGTCTCGGAAGCCGACAATCCCGGTAAGCTCAAACAAATGGGTATTCCCAACGACAAAATGTGGGGTTATTACCCTAAAGGATTGACAGACATATTATTACGATTTCATAAAAAATATAATAAACCTATCATCATTACCGAAAACGGAGTCTGTACCGACGATGATGCCTTTCGCCAACAAAGCCTTAAAGACTACCTCTCTGCTTGCCACGAAGCCATGAAAAAAGGCGTTGATTTGCGTGGCTATATCCATTGGACTACCATTGATAATTTTGAATGGAATCTTGGACCAACTTATCGCTTCGGTTTAGTCCGCGTGGATTTTGATACGATGGAACGTACTATGACAGGCGCAGGAGAATTTTATAAAAAAATAACACAGGAAAATGCTGTAACACTGTAAAAATTGTCTATTTTTCGACATCAATAGGAATGAAAGTATGGATGAGATAATCTGACAATGTCATGTTTTGAAAATAAAAATATGTTTATTGAGATATTTTTTCTGAATTTGGTCTAAAACTCGTCAGACATTTAAACTTTGTCGGGAAAATATGAGATCATCGGTAAATTTTGAAAATGTCAGACGAGTTTTAGACCAAATTCAAGAGCAGACACCAGCTATGTCAAATAAAAATCGAACGTGACATTATCTATATAAAAATTTATTTTTTTTAAAATATATAAATAAAAAACTGCGTAAATCCGCCCAATCCGCGTTCTAACTACGCAATACACATTTTTTATGTACAAATATTTTTTAATCTTACTTTGTAATTACTGTTTAATCTCTCCGCTTTGGGCACAAAACGGCATACCATCCACAGCAGGTGCGCGAGGCTTGGCAATGGGCGATGCTTCCGTTACCTTCCGCGACATCAACAGCGCATTCAGCAACCAAGCCGGACTTGCTTTTTTGGAGGGCATGAGTTTCACCGCCTTTGCCGAACAACGCTTCCTCTTGGCAGAACTCGGCTCCTACTCTGCCGCCTTCGCCTATCCCTTCGACAATAATACTTTTGGGCTGACACTCAACTACTTTGGTTACGAAAATTATAATGAACAAAAAATCGGTTTGGCATATTCGCGCAAGCTATTTGAGGGGGTCGGACTTGGCGCACAGGTGGACTATATCGGTACGCGAATACCCGAATATGGTACGGCAAGTTCCCTTACATTTGAGCTAGGAGTGCAAGCTGATTTACTGGAAGATTTCATCGTGGGAGCGCATATTTTCAGCCCTATCCGTACCCGCCTGACCGATAATGAACGCGATGTTATTCCCACTCAAATCAATGTTGGTATAGCTTATTCACCTTCTGATAAAGTGCTGATTTCCATAGAAGTAGAAAAAGATATTGACTACATCGCTGCCTTCAAAGGCGGTATAGAATATCGCTTGATTGAGCAACTATCTTTACGTATAGGTGCAGGCACACAACCTATCCAAAACGGTTTTGGTATTGGTATTCATCTCGGCAATTTAGATATTGATTTCGCAACGGCTTATCATCAATATTTAGGCTTTACGCCCGGCGTATCTGTCACCTACAACGTAACGCGAGCTTCCGGCTCGCAGGAAAAAAATAGGTAGTCCTGTAAATGACTGAAAGTCGGACAAGACTTGCCTTGCATTTTGAAAATGCAAGGCAAGTAAGCGCAACTGTCATTCCGTACACCCGGCGTATCTGTCACTTGTAACGTAACACGAGCTTCTAGCTTGCAGGAATAAAAATAGGTAGTCCTATAAATGACTGAAAGTTGGACAAGACTTGCCTTGCATTTTGAAAATGCAAGGCAAGTAGGCGCAACCGTCATTCTGCGTCGGAATGCGGAATGACGATTGCTTTTAGGGATTTTTAGATTCGTTCAATCATTACAGCAAATAATACGTGAAAATATTTATTTTTTAAAGAATATTTTTAATTTATAATATTTAAATCATTAAAAAATATAAATTATACATTTTTAATATGAAAAAATATTATAAAATAATTTTACACAAAATAAATTCACGTTATACACTTTTAAATTTTACATTTATTATTTTACATTTTATATTTAAATCATTATTTTTTTCATGTACAAAAAAATAATTATATTTATAATGCGAATTTTAAATTCGTTTCTCACACCAAGTGAAGTACCTGTTCATTACCTGTCGGCTAATGTAGTGCTTGTCCTTTGTGCTATATTTTTTCTGTTCCTCTCCCCTACCCTCTTACACGCGCAGAATGATGACGATGACCTTCCCGATGCTACTCGCGAATACATCGAAAATATAGTATCAGACAGTGATTCGGATTTTGATTTCGACGGTATATTTGATGTCTTGCGTGGCTACCGTCGCAAGCCGCTCAACCTCAACCAAGCCACCGAAGAAGACCTCAGTGATTTGCGATTATTAAACGGTGGACAGATTAATGCTTTGGTGGATTATCGCAACCAATTCGGACAACTCATTGACATCCACGAACTGCAAGCCATACCTCAATTTGATTTAGAAACCATCAACAGAATTTTACCTTATGTAGCTGTCAAAAAAGGCGTAGAAACCTTCAATGTTCCTGTTGGAAAAATGCTTTATACAGGTCGAAACGACTTGACACTCCGCTACACCCGTAACCTCGAATTGGCGCGTGGTTTGAAGCCCATAGCTGAGGGAGATTCAAGCCGATATGTGGGTACACCCGGACGGATTTATGCTCGTTTTCGGCACTCCTACGAAAACCGTCACAGTTGGGGTGTGACAATGGAAAAAGACCCCGGTGAAGAGTTTTTTACAGGCTCTAATAAGGCAGGTTTTGACTTCTATTCCGCACACCTGTACTACCGCAATATCAGCCGAACGGTGAAGGCTATTGCACTTGGAGATTATCAGGTTATATTGGGTCAGGGCTTGGTAGTGGCGAGAGGATATGCCAGAAGAAAAACCTCTGACGTAACTGATATATATAATGGCGGACGAGCCATCAGTGCCTACACTTCCATTAATGAGTCCTTGTTTTTCAGGGGTTTAGGGGGTACGCTTGCATTGAGTGACAATATAACTTTCACTGCTTTCGGGTCGTACAAAAACCGCGACGCAGTAGCTATTGACGTGGGGGCTTCGGATATTGATATAGACGGTGCCAACTTTTCTTCACTGCAAACTACGGGCTTGCACCGCACCGAAAACGAACTCGCCAACAAGGGTGGTGTACGTGAAGCCAACGTAGGTGGCAGCCTGAAATACAAAACCCGTAGATTTCACCTTGCCGCCAACGGATTATATACCAAATTTGATGATGAATGGCAGCGCAGACCCGATGTCTATAGTCAGTTCCGTTTTACAGGCGACAGGATAGCACAGGCAAGTCTTGATTATGGCATTATTTTTCGGAACTTTAACTTCTTTGGAGAGACCGCATATAGCGATGCCAATGTCAACGGATTGGCTACTTTAAATGGCTTGCTTATTGGTCTTGACCGTACTGTAAAACTTGCTGTTTTGCATCGTTATTTTCAAAAAGAACATAATACGATTTACGGAAATCCCCTTGCAGAAACAACAGGTGGCAGCAACGAAAACGGTTTGTATTTGGGCTTGGATATTAAGCCAAATTACAGTTGGCAGTTCAGTGCATATTTTGATACTTGGAAGCATCCATGGTTACGTTCTTCGATAGATGCACCTTCTACCGGATACGAATATTTGATTCAAGCCACCTATCGCGTCAAGCGAAAAATGAATGCCTACGTCCGCTTCCGTGATGAAGTAAAATTTGTCAATGCACCCGATAATGAAACGGCATTTAACTATATCATTCCGCGCCGAAGAGTCAACATCAGGCTACATGTTGACAATAAAGTAAGCAAGGTACTCGAACTCCGTAACCGCATGGAACTTGTTTATTTTGACAATGAAGTGGAGCCGCTTTCCAGAGGTTTTATGCTTTATCAAGATATTGTATATAAATCTATTGATATTCCTTTCTCATTTACTGCCCGATATGCCATTTTCAATTCGGACACCTATGATTCAAGTGTCTATGCTTACGAAAATGACCTGATCGGCTTCTTTTCCATACCCGCTTATGCTTATAAAGGCACACGATTTTATTTTAATTTACGCTACAAAGGCATTCACAATATGACTCTTGAAGCCCGATTCTCACAAACTTATTTGCACGACCGCGATTTTTTTAGTTCAGGTCTGCAAAGAATTGAAGGACATACCCGCTCAGAAGTGAAAGTACAAATGTTGTATAAATTTTAATGGTTAATGGTTAATGGTTAATGGTTAATGGTTAATGGTTAATGATTAATGATTAATGGTTAATGGTTAATGATTAATGGTTAATGGTTAATGGTTAATGGTTAATGGTTAATGATTAATGGTTAATGATTAATGGTTAATGATTAATGGTTAATGATTAATGGTTAATGATTAATGATTAATGGTTAATGGTTAATGATTAATGGTTAATGGTTAATGATTAATGGTTAATGATTAATGGTTAATGGTTAATGATTAATGGTTAATGATTAATGGTTAATGATTAATGGTTAATGATTAATGGTTAATGATTAATGGTTAATGATTAATGGTTAATGATAATATTTGAAGTTGAG
>CALIZI010000417.1 GCA_938028705.1 uncultured Saprospiraceae bacterium
GCCACAAGTATATCTGACCGACCTCAAAGAAAAACAACTCAAAATCATACAGCTAATGGGGCATAAACCCAGCATATACAAGGACTTACCACAGAAAATCAAATTATTTTTTTCTAGTACCAAAATCCCCGAAATGTAAGATAATAAGTTTGTAAAAGCAATAATTGCTATTACGTGTGGAATTGTAAAGTAAACTAGCACTGTTAAAATAGATACAAGTGATACTACCCAAAACACTCTATTTCTAATAGTGACTTTAGCCGATTTTGCTTTAGAAGAAGCATGGGTAGGTTTATGTTTGTTACACATACTCCTAAAAAAAGGGAAGTCCGCAGACTTCCCTATCATTTAATTCTTATTAAGAATTAGAAAGACCGAAAGCTAATTATAATTCAATTACTGTTGAACTATGGTGGCTTCGGCTTCCACCGAGTGTAACAAACATCGGCATACCCAAAGATACAATAATATTAATCTATTTGTCAAGCGAATTTGCGATATATACTGTGTTTTTTCGTAAAAAAACGAAAAATTATCATGCAAACCAGTAAGTGGTCAATTCCGAAATGTTTTTATTTTTATGAAAAAGTCGCTCGAATTAATTTTGATTTATTCAATAGAATTTCAGAAATGTATATCTTTGCAAACTCTTAAACATATCCTGAATCAACGAATTAAGATAATAAAAATACCAATATAAAATGAGCGTAATAGAAATGCGAGTGCCGACTATCGGCGAATCTATCACAGAAGTTACCTTGTCTCAATGGCTAAAGGAAGACGGCGATTATGTCGAATTGGATGAGCCGATTTGCGAATTTGAATCCGACAAAGCGACTTTGGAATTTCCTGCCGAAGCTGCCGGAAAACTCATCATCGTGGCACAAGCCGACGAGGATTTAGAGATTGGTGCGCTCGTTGCCAAAATAGATACGAGTGTAGCCGCACCAAGTGGTGCTGCCCCCGCCGCCGCACCTGCACCTGTAAGCGAAGCACCTGCGAAAGCTGCCCCCGTAGCCGCTCCTGCGGCTGCTACATCTGACAGTTATGCTGCCGGACATGCCTCGCCTGCGGCTGCCAAACTGATGCGCGAAAACGGCTTGACCCAAGCGCAAGTGACCGGTACAGGTAAAGACGGACGCATCACAAAAGAAGACGTACAAAAAGCCATAAAAGGACCTGCGCCTACACCTGCTGCCAAGCCTGCTTCCGCTCCGGCAGATGTACCACAAGCTGCGGCTTCTACCGCTTCATTCTCGCGTGCTACGGAGCGCAAAAAAATGAGCCGGATGCGCCGGACTATCGCCCGACGCTTGGTTTCAGCAAAAAATAATACTGCCATGTTGACCACTTTTAATGAAGTGGATTTGACGGAAATTATGGCTTTACGCAAAAAATATCAGGAGAAATTTGTAGAAAAGAATGGCATCAAACTCGGTTTTATGTCACTCTTTGCAAAGGCATGTGCAAAGGTATTGATGGAAATGCCCGATGTCAATGCTCAAATTGACGGCGACCATGTAATCTATCACGATTATGCCGATATTTCGATTGCTATTTCTACACCTACCGGACTCGTGGTGCCGCCTGTACACAATTGCGAATCACTCACCTTTGCGGAAATAGAACGCAAAATCAAAGAACTCGCCACCAAAGCCCGCGAAGGTAAACTGACCCTCGACGAAATGACAGGTGGTACATTTGCTATCACGAATGGCGGTATTTTTGGTTCTATGATGAGTACACCGATATTGAACGAACCACAATCCGCTATACTTGGTATGCACACTATTCAACAACGTCCGGTAGCTATCGACGGAGAAGTCAAAATACGCCCTATGATGTATCTGGCACTTTCTTACGACCACCGCGTTATTGATGGTAGCACTTCCGTCACATTTTTGGTCAAAGTCAAAGAGTTGTTGCAAGACCCCACGACGCTATTTCTTGATTTATAATGTTTTTTGGAAATGTAAAATGTAATCCCGATAGCTATCGGGAAAATGTAATATATAAAAGTGTATTAACGTAAATATATTTTATCAATCAACTGCATTTCAATATTTTAAATATAAAATTATTTTTAAATAAATTATTTTATATCCTAGCTATGCTTTTACATTTATTATTTTGCATTTTACATTTTACATTGCTAAAAAAAACTTGCTTCTTATTCAAAAACCCTGTAAATTGCGAATCATCCTATCCAGATTATTATAAACCTACCTATTTTTTTGATAAGTGACAAAATTATGTGTCGCTCAAACCTTGTAATATGCAACGGTTTTGAAATATTTATTGTCTTATTACACATTAAAAATTAAGAAAATTTATCATTCAAGATAATCTTGCTTATTCTTATTTTTAATAACATCATACTTATATTTATATTAAAAAATTAGCGATGAGAGAAACAAAATACTCTTTTTACCTACTAGCTATATTATTTGCAGTTCAGGTCAATGCACAAGACGGACAACGTGATGTTCGGTTTGTGATTACCGAACCGGCTGTATGTCAGGGGGCGCTCTCTCTCACTGTAGATGTTGAGGTGAAAGCTACAGTTGACCCCGGCTTTTTTATGAGTGAGCAAAATTATCGCTTTTCATTTAATGGTGATGCTTTGGCAAATCCGGCTATTGCTGAAGAAACCCTGACCGGTTTTGTAGCGGGCGGACCGGGCCCGCTTGGTTTTAGTCTGTATTCTCCACACAATCTGATAGGTTCAATAGATACCGTAGTGTCCTATAATCTTGAACTTCAAGGCGGCGATGGTCTTTTTATAACATCTGATGATTGGGTGAAAATAGGGCGTTTATCCTTTGATGTACTTGACGAAAACGCTTGCTTTGATTTTGAATGGCACAATAATACTATATTTCCCTCTACTTTTGTAGGGGAGGTATTCACCGAAAGTGGTATAGTGCTTAGAAGAAATACAAATGAAGGTGCTTATGATAATCTCTCCAATTGCCTGCAAGATGTGTGTGTATTGCCCGTCGAATTAGTCGCCTTCGAAGGTGAAGAACGCGACTGTAAAGTACACCTGTCGTGGCAAACCGCCAGCGAAACCAACTCACAATATTTTATTATAGAGCGTAGTGCCAATGGTGTACAATTCGCAGAAGTAGGGCGTATAAATTCCGTAGGTGAATCACAAACACTTGTGAATTATTATTTTTCGGATATTGGCACAAGTTTGCTGACTTACTATCGCTTAAAACAAGTAGATATAGACGGAACTTATGCGTATTCGGATATTATAAAAATAGATACTGACTGCACCGACTCAGCAGGTAATATTTTGGACATATTCCCCAATCCGGTTAGCAATACTATGCAAATCAGATTGTATTCAAATACGCATGAACATGCAAATATTGTGGTGATGAGTATGGCGGGGAGAATTTTACTCAAACAAGCATTTGCTTTGACGGAAGGACCTAATGCCATTAATTGTGATGTGGCAGACTTGGCGGCAGGTGCTTATTTTGTGAGAATAGAAGGTACAAGTTCATATTCTAAGGCTCATAAATTTATAAAAATAAGTCAGTGATATTATTGCTACATTGTTGTATTGTTAGCAATACAACAATGTAGCAATACAACAGTGAAACTATAAAATAATTAATTTATTAAAAAATAACTATATTCTTATGTTATTGTAAGTTAATAAGTTATAAGAAAATACTACCTTTTTTTTGCAACAATTTATTTATATTTACGTCATAATAATGATATTCACTTGGCAACAAATAAGCAACGATCATTGACAAGTGTAGAATCATTATCCTACCGATATTCCTACCCAAAGAGATTGTCACACTTAATAAATAAAGAGCCTGATTATCTTTCAAATTAATAAGGATAAAAAATTATGTTAATGTATTGATTATCAAAAAATAGCAGATACTCAAACAAAGAGAATCAGCTCTGCCCTCAATTTAACTATCTTACAACTATCGGTTTATAAAAGACGACTGTTTGTACTATGACAAGATATACTTGTCACAATTTGTAGAGATATAATTTGTAAGGAGCAAATAAAAGCATCTATTTACCTATCGGATTAGGTACTAAAAAAAGCAGACTAAATACTTGTCAACTACTACCCCAATTTTTTCAACTCGCATTAGTCATTAATCGTTATGCTATTCCTTTATTAGCGATTAGAGATTACTCCTCGCCCGATCTACACCATAATTACCATTACCAAGTTTACTTATACCCAAACAAAAAAACAGAAGTTATTTATATTTATATTCAAAAAATAATAAATTAATTATGATAAAATCGAAACACACCTTTAGCTTATTATTATGTATGCTATTTGCCCTTACTATGCAAGCCCAACTAGACACTGCAAGATACGATGTTCGTTTTGGCAATCAGAGTATTGATTGTGAAACTTCGAGTATGCTTATTGATGTTGAAGTGAAAGCGGCAAATACCGACCCCGGATTTTTTATGAGCGAACAAAATTATCGTTTTTCTTACAATCGGGATGCACTTGGAAATCCCGCTATTATTACACAAGAGCTAACCGGTTTCAAACCGGGAGGACCGGGACAGCTTGGCTTTACCTTGTACTCTCCACACAATCTGATTGGTTCATTGGATACGGTAGTATCTTATAATGTAGAATTACAAGGTGGCGATGGTACTTTCCTCACCAATGACACTTGGATACTGGTAGGGCAGCTCGGTTTTGATGTGCTCGACCCCAATGCCTGTTTTGATTTGACATGGCATGAAACAAGATTCCCGCCCACATTTGTAGGAGAATATGTAGCCGGTGAGCGATTTGACGCAGCCGGTACATTATATAGTGGCACGTCTGACTGTGCAGGTTGTCTGCTGCCCATGGAAATCATAAAATTTGACGGGGCTGCCAACAACTGTGCTATCCATCTATTCTGGGAGACCGCCAGCGAAACCAACACTTCTCACGTCGTTATACAGCGTAGTGCCAATGGCGTTAATTTTCAAGATATTGGTCGTGTAAATGCTGCCGGAAATTCTGAGGTGCTTCAATCTTACAGCTATACAGATGCTACGGTGATTGTTGCCAACAACTACTATCGCCTCAAGTCGGTAGATACAGACGGCTCACACAGATACTCGGAAATGATAGAAGTCAAAACGAATTGCTTTAGAGATAACGGAACAGATATTTTAGATGTTTATCCCAATCCGGTGAGAGAAAGTAACCTTAATATTCGCCTATATGCGGATACCAACGAGGCGGTGGATATTAGCATTATGGATATTTCCGGTAAAATTGTGGTACAAAATAATACAGCACTCCATGAAGGCATCAACACACTGCAAGTTCCCGTAAAACACCTGTCCGCAGGTACTTATTTTGTAAGTGTTCAAGGAGGAAACTGGCACGCTACCGCTCAAAAATTTGTTAAAATAAATGAGTAATCATACATGAATTGACTAGTAATTAGTTAAGCTATCCTGATAGTTTAATGAGAAAATAAATAGAAAAAGCTGTTCGGTTTCGGGCAGCTTTTTTTATTGAAAATCAGACTATCAGTCGATAGTCGTCCGATTCATTCCATAATTTCATAATCAATATCCAATTTTCGTAAAGCGCGGAACGCCACATTGGTTGTTCCCGATACTTCGATTTCTACCTCTGTGCCTTCGAGCAGGTAGCCTGTCAATTCGGTGGCGAGTGAGCTGTCCATACCATCGGCAATTTCGGTGAGCATTTTACTGATAGCACGTTTGTCCGGTCTTTTTGCACTGCAAGAAAGTAGTTGTATTTGCATGAATAATTCTTTTTTATGATTTAAATTCGGCTAAATAACCCCCAAAATAGTGAATATTTTATGAATTTTCGCTTTTATGCTTACTAAATTTAAAAATTAATGAATACAAAAAACTAACGTAGAAACGTGTATCTTTGTTGAAAAATAATCACGCTCATCTGTCTGATAAGATGAAAATCGTTATTGTAATGTAAAATAATAAATGTAAAATGTAAAAGTGTATAACGTGTATATTTCTTATAAAAAACTAATTTACAAAATGTTATAAATAATATTATTTTGTAATAAATTATTTTACATTACAATGATATTTTCATATTTTGTACTTTTCACCTTTTAATACAGATGAGCGAATAATCAATTCGGGTAGCAAACTCACTACTCGGTAACTCGCTACTCGCTACTCAACAATGTCAGGCATTTATCTTCACATACCATTTTGCAAACAGGCTTGTCATTATTGCAATTTTCATTTTTCGACTTCTTTGAAATACAAGTCGGATATGGTAGCTGCGCTAGTGAAAGAAATTGACTTGCGAAAACACGAACTAAAGGATGAGGCGGTGCAGACGATTTATTTTGGTGGCGGTACACCTTCTTTGCTGACTGTCAATGAATTAGATGAAATATTTGATGCGCTATACAAGGCTTTTAATCTCGTATCAAATATCGAAGTTACCCTTGAAGCCAATCCCGACGACCTCACACCCGACACACTCACCACACTCCGAAAAACACCCGTCAATCGTTTGTCTGTCGGCATACAATCTTTTGCGGAAGCCGACCTTCGATACATGAATCGCGCGCACAACGCACAGGAAGCACACGCCTGTCTGAAACATGCCCTCAAAGCAGGATTCACCAACCTAACTGCCGACCTCATATACGGTACACCGGGCATGAGTGATGCACAGTGGCGCGATAATCTCCACACGCTTTTTGACTTGAATATACCGCATATTTCATGTTACGCATTGACGGTGGAGGATAATACTGCCTTAGCTCATTTTATCAAAAAAGGAAAAACTAAGCCTGTGGATGATGCACAAGCTGCCCGACAATTTGAACTGCTCGTCAATGAAATGACTACTAATAATTACGAGCATTACGAAATCTCAAACTTCTGTACATCAGGCAATTACAGCAAACACAATACAGCTTATTGGCAAGGTGAAAAGTATGTGGGCATTGGTCCGGCAGCGCATTCTTTTGACGGAATATCACGGAGTTGGAATGTCGCCAATAATGCCCGATATATGACCGACATTGAAGCCGGAAAACTACCTTCGGAAGTAGAGCAGCTTTCAAATAATGACCGTTTTAATGAATATCTGATGACCGGATTGCGGACAAAATGGGGCTGCAATTTTACAAAAATACAAACATTCGGAGATGCCTTCGCAAATCATTTTTTACAAACCGTTCAAGCTTATTTGGATAAAAAAATGATCGTACAAGAAGGTGATATTTTTCGATTGAGCGATAAAGGAAAATTTTTGTCTGACGGTATTATCGGAGATTTGTTTATGGTGTAGAATGTGAATTAAAACAATGTCTAAATCAGCGAAATCGCTATTTTTTTAGTATATTTCGCTGTTTTCATGTTGCTTAAACAGCGAAATCTTATTTTTTTTTCGTACATTTAGCTGATTATCGTAATGCAATATGAAACAATTACAACAATTAATTGGCAGAACAGACGAAAAAAAGCGACTTATCCGGGCATTAGAATCTGATAAGCCGGAGTTGGTGGCACTCACAGGCAGACGGCGAGTCGGCAAGACTTTTTTGGTCCGAAAAACCTACGAAAAACATATCAAATTAGAAATCACCGGACTACAAAATACGAATAAGAAGGCGCAACTCCGCAACTTTCACATCAGTATGCAAGCCTACGGATTGAAGCCCGAGGAAGGGCAAGCCGATAATTGGTTAGATACTTTTTTCGCGCTTACCCAAGCTCTGGAGCAACTGAATATCAAGGAGAAATATGTGGTATTTTTTGATGAATTGCCGTGGATGGCGAGCAAGCGGTCAGATTTTATTTCAGGCTTCAGTTATTTTTGGAACAGTTGGGCATCGAAGCAGCACATCGTGGTCGTGATATGTGGCTCGGCGACTTCGTGGATGATTGAAAAGGTGATAAATGACAAGGGCGGACTGCATAATCGAATTACGGATATTGTGCATTTATACCCTTTTACACTGGGGCAGACGGAGGAGTTTTTGGCAGCCCGAGGCATTCGTTATCCGCGTTATCAGACCTTGTTGTTGTATATGACTTTGGGCGGTGTGCCGATGTACCTTGATTTTGTGCGGAAAGACCTCTCGGCAATTCAAAATATCAACCGTATTTGTTTTGATGAAACAGGTTTTTTGTCCGATGAATTTAATCGTTTGTTTCCGGCATTATTTGATAGGCACGAAAGGCATATTAGTATCGTTAAAGCATTGGCTGACAAGCAAAAAGGCTTGACGAGAAATGAACTCGTGAAGGCAAGCGGACTACCCGAAGGCGGTAGTTTTACCAAGACCTTGAAGGAACTCGAACAGTCGGGATTTATCAAAAAATTCTCCGGTATGGGCAAGCGCAAAAAAGATGCTTTGTACCGCCTGACGGATGCGTACAGTCTGTTTTATCTCAGTCAAATCGAACCGAATAAAGACGTGCAATCGCTTGATGTGGAGCAGTTATTTCTCACGCCTTCTTTCAAAAGTTGGACGGGCTACGCCTACGAAAATATTTGTTTTTCGCACATTCCGCAACTCAAAAAACATTTGGGTATCAGTGGCGTATTGACCAAAACATTCAGCTATGTCGCCAAGCCTACGGACGACCTGCCCGGTACTCAAATCGACCTCTTAATTGACCGAATGGACCGTTCGATTCACCTTTGCGAAATTAAATTTTCACAAAATCCTTATATTTTAGATAAAAAAACGGCAGAAAATATCCGTCAAAAACATGCCGTCTTTCGCCACCACAGCAAAACCAAAAAACATCTTTTCACGACTTTTATCACGACTTTTGAATTGGTAGAAAACAAGCAAAAAACGGACATCGTTGACCAAAATATTACGATGGATGATTTGTTTTTGAACCACTAAGCACTTAAAGTGACAAGTCGCATTTTATCCTATTAACTTACATTTCGGGGATTTTGGTACTAGAAAAAAATAATTTGATTTTCTGTGGTAAGTCCTTGTATATGCTGGGTTTATGCCCCATTAGCTGTATGATTTTGAGTTGTTTTTCTTTGAGGTCGGTCAGATATACTTGTG
>CALIZI010000418.1 GCA_938028705.1 uncultured Saprospiraceae bacterium
TTAGGTTTAAAATTATACTTTTTATTTTACAAAATGTTTCATTGTTATATTGCTATATTGTTGATAAACAGTTATTTATGATTTAATTGTGACTATATACAACAATAAAACAATGTAACAATCTAACCATAAAGCAGTATACTCGTAATTCACCGTGGCGCGATACTTCCTGTTCGCGCCACATTAGTTGACCTTAATGCAAATATAAATGTCTTTAGTGGCATATCCCAATAAAGCGTTTTACTACTTCAAAATAACTCCAAAACATCATCCTTCAAATAATCATTCAAAATTCGGGGAAAAGCATAATCGTCTAATGTCGTTCTTGGTGCTTGCACGAAGCCATATTGTTCACCTTCAAAATTTTCTTTTATTTTAATTTCAATAAATACGGCAATAATTTTTCTGTGGGTCAATACCTGTAAAAACGGACGCGATATTTTTTGTATTAAAATATTTTTATGATGAAAAAAATCCATCCATTCGCTTGTTTTTTTCAATTCTTCAAGTGTGCGTGTTGCCTGATCTTCAATGAGCGGAAAATCGTAGAGCTTATGCCAGATGTCGCCTGCACCGCGTTTTTTGAGCCATACATTTTCACCTTCATTGATAATTAAATAATGAAAATAGCGGGTGATTTTTTTGAGTTTTTTAGATTTGACAGGCAGTGTACCGACCGTATTTTCGGCGAAAGCCTTACAATCATTTTTCAATAAACAAGTCGCACACAAAGGCTGTTTGGGCTTGCAGTGTGTTGCCCCGAAATCCATAATTGCCTGATTGTATCTTGCCGGATTTTTGGTGTCCAACATATCGTCGGCGAGTCGGCGAAATATCTTTTTCCCGGCTGTCGTATCTATCGGCGTGGCTTCACCGAAGTAGCGCGACAGGACACGATATACATTACCGTCAAGCACTGCGTATGGCAGGTCGTAGGCAAAAGACGCAATCGCCGCCGCAGTATAATCGCCCACACCTTTGAGTGCGCGGATGCCTTCGTAAGTATCGGGAAATTTGCCCTTGAGGTCGTAAGCAATATGCTTTGCAGTGAAGTGCAAATTACGCGCACGAGAGTAATACCCCAAACCTTCCCACATCCGCATCACCTCATCTTCGGGGGCATCCGCAAGTTGTTGCACCCTAGGATATGCCGCACGAAAACGCTCAAAATAAGGCAGCCCCTGCTCCACCCTTGTCTGCTGCAAAATGATTTCGGACAACCAAATCAGGTAAGCATCTTTGGTCTCTTTCCAAGGCAAAGGACGATGACTTTGGGCAAACCATTCCAGTAGGTTTTTGGTAAAATGCTGCATAGCTGTTGGTTGAACGGTTAATTGGTTTATCAGTTAATCAGGTTAATGTGGATTATAACTCGATAATTTCGCATTTTAAAAATAAAAATGTGTTCATGTTTAAAATGGGATATTTTTTCCGAATTTGGGCTAAAACTCGTCTGACATTTTCAAAATTCACCGATGTTATCATATTTTTCTATCAATATTTAAATGTCTGACGAGTTTTAGCCCAAATTCAAGTATAGATACCGAATATATTGAATAAAAATCGAACATGACATTGTCAAGATAAATATCCAATAAAATAATATTATAAATTTTAAATGAACACAAATCAACTAAAAACGAGTTAGCCTGATTAACTGTTCAACCAATATACTGATAAACTCACCTAGAAATGACTCCCCAAAGTCGTAGGCGACTGACACCGCCATCGGGAAAAATGCTCAACCGTACATGTGTAAAAGTATCGTTTGAGACTAATTCTTTTTCGTAAATATGTTCGCTATCGGCAGTGAGTTTTGTTTGCGGGAGAATGTTTGTCCACTTGGCGTTTTCCAGTTCATCGTGCGGTGCGTTTGTCGCTTCTATCAGGCACGAATCCGGATAATTGCCTTTGAAATGACAAGTATCTACATTTATCTTTTTAATCATACCACGATGTGCCAGACGAATAATCACCCAGTCGCGATTATTGGGCGTTCTATTGCGTTTGGTTTCCCAGCCATCACCCATATTTGCACCTCTATTGGGCATCAAAAGATTGTCCATGTGGCTGAAAAACATGTCATTACACAATATAGACTTTCCACCATTAAGGGCAGAAGCTAAGTCAAGCAGCTCGTCATCACCTACACTATTCCAGTCTTTTTTGACCTCTCCATAGACCTTCAAACGCGCCACACCGCCGTCAGGATAGATGTGTAATTTGACGTGCGTCCACTTATTTGAATTATTAATATCAAAAAAATGTTGGCTACCCGGATTGAGTGGCGATTTGGGTAAAATTTCCTGCCAATCGGCTTGCGCTATATCGCCTTCGGGCAGGTAGCAAGCCTCTATTGAAGCGTGTGGCGGATGATTACCCAAGAAATGGTTGGTATCAATATCCACTCCACGAATGATGCCCGCTGCGCCAAGTTGTACGATGCACCAGTCGTGTCCGGGCGTGCGCTTACGGCGCGATTCCCAACCGTCCATCCATTTACCAAATTCGGTATATTTGCCCTCAATGAATACGCCGCGTCCGGGCTTAATGAGGTTCTCCATAGGGGCAAAAAAATCATCGGAGCAACTCAGGGTTTTGGCACCGAGTTTTTCGGCAGCCAGATTGAGGAGTTGGGTAAATGTAGGTGTATCTGTCATATTATTAGTGCTAAATGTTCTGATTTTTTGACGAGTAAAGGTATTGTCTTTTTATGTAAAACAATAAGATAGATTGAACAGATTGCATTGTAAATTAAATTTCTATCATTTTTGAATATCCAACAAAGAATATTTGAATATCGAATATCGAACAAGGAATATGGAATTATGAAGTGTAAAAAACGTAGAGAAATTTAATCCATGATGTGTCGATTAAGGCAATTGCGGTTTTTATTTCTTATCTTTTCACGTTTTGTTAAAATTAAAATTAGAAAATAAAATTGATGCGTAATGCCTGCGTAAAGACGGTTTTAACCGTCTCGTGGAAGACTTCACTTGACAACTAAAGTCGACCTGTGCGATTAAAATAGTAAGCGGTGAAATTTCGCTTTATGTCGTTCAAGATGCGTTAGCATCGACCCCGTTAAATGTACAAACAGTGCCGCTCCTACGGAGCTTAGGAGATTTTGGGGAACATTTTGCTACAAACAGGGGCGGTACTATGTACCTTTTTGGTCAAGCTAATTTTAATCGCACAGGTTGACTAAAGTCGTCATTACGGGTTGCTTTATTTTAAATATAATTATTTTATTAATAAATGTTTTTAAATAAAAAATATTAAATACGTAAAAAAATGAAAGCAGCTGTATTAGTTCGCAACGGAGCACCTGATAAAGCATTTGAGATACAAGAGCGACCAATGCCGCAAGCGCAAGCTCAGGAGGTGTGCATCCAAGTGGAAGCCTTTGGGCTTAACTTCGCTGATGTGATGGCAAGGCGTGGTTTGTATGATGATGCGCCGCCAAAACCTGCGGTGCTTGGTTACGATGTCATTGGTCGGATACATGAAGTGGGCAGTGAGGTGCGTGACTTGGAACTTGGACAAAAAGTGGTGGCAATGACGCGCTTTGGCGGCTATGCCGAGTATGCTGTTACCGATGCACGAGCCGTTGCGGTAGTTCCTGAAGATACACCCGCAGGCGAAGGTACAGCCCTTACGACACAATATGGTACAGCGTGGTTTTGTGCCGAAGAAGTTACTCGTCTGCACAAGGGTGAGCATGTACTCATACAAGCCGCAGCCGGGGGCGTAGGAACGGCATTGGTTCAATTGGCGAAGCACCGGGGTTGTATTGTCTATGGTACTGCCTCCACTCCCAAGCAGGACTATCTGCGCCAAATGGGTGTGGATTACCCGATTGATTATCGACATACCGATTTTGCAGAAGCTATCCGCAAAATACGTGGTGAAGCCGGACTTGATGTCGTGTTTGACAGTATCGGTGGAGCATCGTTCAAGAAGGGATATAAGCTGCTTGGTTCGGGTGGTCGAATGGTAGCTTATGGTGCAGCCGACATGATTACGGGCGGTAAGAAAAGTATGTTTCGGGTACTCAAAGTAGCCTCGGGTTTTGGCTTGTATTCGCCGATTAATTTTCTGACTTCCTCGCGTGGCGTGATAGGTGTAAATATGCTACGCATTGCCGACAATCGCCCCGAAGCATTGAAACGAACATTGGAAAACGTGGTTGATTTTTACAAAAAAGGCATTTTTAAACCTAAAACAGGCGGTGAATTTCACATTGACCAATTGGCAGAAGCCCACGATTTTCTTGAATCGCGTAAATCAATGGGTAAGGTTGTTGTAGTGTGGTAATGCAAAAATAAATTCCAAGGTTTTTGTTATTTGTTATTTGGAATTTGTTGCTTGGAATTTGTTTTAACGGATAACCATTCTTTAAATAATTTGATACCTTCGGTAAAGGAAATTTTTGGCTCGTAAGCGAGCAATTGGTGGGCTTTTGCGATATTGGCGCAAGTAAGTGGGAGGTCACCTGCGGCAGCGGGCAGGTGATTGATGAGTGCTTTGACCTGAAAGGTCTCTTCAAGGGTTTGTATCATTTCAGCCATACTAATGGTTTTGTTATTACCAATATTAATGACTTCAAAAAGGGTTTTATCGTAATCTATGGCTCGTCGGATGCCTTCCACTACATCGTCAATATAGGTATAGTCTCTTCCCGAATCCATAGTACCAAATACGGGGATGGCTTCGCCTTTGAGCATTCTCAAAGCGAATTTGTGTATGGCAAGGTCGGGGCGTTGTCGCGGACCATAGACGGTAAAAAAACGAAGTGCCAAAAAGCGAATCCCATAGAGCTGGCTGTACGAATGTCCGAGCAGTTCAGAGGCGAGTTTGGAGCAGGCATAAGGACTAACAGGGCGAAGGTCTTGGTCGTCTTCACTCCAGGGGAGGTTTTCATTCAAACCATAAACGCTACTGGATGAAGTAAATATGAATTGTTGGATATTGCGCTCGCGGGCAAGTTCGAGCATATTTTGTGTGCCTTGTGTATTGACGAAAGAGTATTCGCGGGGATTAGTAACGGAAGGACGCACGCCTGTCTTTGCAGCAAGGTGTACAATGGTATCATACTCTTCTGTCAGTGAGTGCGTAAGGGTTTCGTGGTTGGTAATATCTAATTGTAGAAAGGTGAATTGATTGGTGTATTGGCGGCACAGTTCTAAATTGCGATGCTTGACCCGCAAATCATAGAATGGGTCAAGATTGTCAATGATGGTTACATGCCAACCTTCTCTGAGCATACGCTGCGCCAGATGGCTCCCGATAAAGCCTGCTCCCCCTGATATGAGTATGCTGCGGTTCATGAATGGATTTGAGTGAACATCGGTAAAGTTAGAGAAATATACATAAACTAAGACATACGCCCATTGCTTTTTGCTCGCTTAAACCTATAATCTTTACCGACATATTTTCCATGACGAAGATGGTCTATATTACCTTTTTGGGATTCAATAAGGGCAAATAATACCGCTACCATGCATGTAATTTCACTATTGTTCAATCCATTGTGAGCAGCACCATACATCTGTATAAAAACTACAATACCAAGTGCTACTGCCAAAAAACTATAAGAAGGATGTTTTATCCAAAAAACGCTGCGATACATCGCACTAATAATAGCGGTCAATAATGCTACTATGGCTATAATGCCCCCTTCTCCCCATACCATCAAGTAGGTATTGTGTACACCCAAATCGCCCTGCGGTAATTTATGAAAAGATGTTGTACCGTAACCTGTAATAGGGTTAGCTCCAATGAGTTCAAAAGCCTGCCCCCATAACATAGATCTATCCGTAGTAGTTTCTTCATTTACCTCTCCCTGTAACAACCCTAATGCTTGTTCCAATCGTTCCAACTGCTTATAATCTAAATTTTCTACATACGTTTTTATTTGGGGAGAAAAGTAAATAAATCCTCCTACAATAATAAGAACACTAAATAAAAAACGTCTCTGAATATAACTTTCTACTTTGGACAGATGTAAGAAGTTATAGAAAAAAAACAAGATTAAAATCAATATTTGTGTAATAATTGCTGCCTTTGAAAAAGTTAAAAAACCAGCATAAAAAACCAGCGGAACACAAACTAAAAACAGCCAGAAAAAACGTTTACTATTTGTGGAAAAAAACAATACAAAGGCGAGTGTAAAATTAACATGTATTCCTGCCATATTTGGGCTGGAAAAAAGTCCGGAAGATCGGCCTCCTCCGTACATGAATTTCCTAAATCCTGCCCCAAAAACATCCGTTAATGCGCCAATAGGAACAAAAAGTGTTACTACTAACAAACTAAACGTAACAAAGTAGAGTACATTTATCATTTTCCCCTTATCCGCTGTATAGATAATATATTTATAAACAGCATAAAGTAATATTATTGCTGGTGCTTGTTTCCTAAAGATTCTATAATAATCGGCATCTGGATTGTGCATATGACTAAAAAAAAGCCACATGACCCCACCCATTACCAACAACCATATCAAAGTGAAATTAAAAGCATAATGCGGAAAGCTTAGTTTCTTATAATCCCACAAATAATATATAATAACAATGCAAAAGATAAGGATAAAAATGGAAAATCTTGCGCTAGCACCTGTGATTGAGTACAAGATTCCATTCAAATTAGAAAGAATAATCAAGGCTATACCTGCAAAACACAAATCTAGTATGGTAGAATGCTTTATCACAAATTTTTATTTTATATAACTATTGTATCCTTATCCAAGTTCCTGCGGTAAGAGATTCTATTGCCGCAATACTCGCCTCTGTGGTATTTACAATTTCCTCAAAAGGTATCGTCTGCTCGCCACCGCTTTTCACGCTTTCTACAAATCGCTTAAACTGCTCATGGTGTCCTTTATCTTGTGTTTTTTTCATACCGCTACTTTTGAAACCATAGTATTTCGATTGTCTGAAATTATCAATCACCATAGTTCGGTTTTGCGAATATACCTCTACACGCTCTTTGGAGTAGGCTTTACTACCATTAGAAAAATAATGAATAACACCCTGCGAACCATTGCGGTAACGCAATAAAATAGAAGCATTGTCGGTATTTTCCTCAAAATTCGTTCCGAAGGCATTTGCTACTACGCTTTCCACAAGACTTCCTGTAAGGAAAGTTATCAAATCTATCAAGTGACAAGCCTCGCCGATAATCCTCCCGCCGCCAGTTTCCATATCCTGCACCCAGTGGTCGGCAGGAATAAAACCCGCATTCATCGTAGCAATCACATTTATCGGTGTACTACCGACACCAAGTTGCTTCTTGGCATCTTGGATAAATGGCGAAAAACGACGATTGAAACCCACTGTCAACATACCATTGTTTTGTTCGTAGGCTTCTTTGATGTCCGCCAATTCAGTACGGGTAATGGCAAGTGGTTTTTCTACAAAAACATGCTTACCTGCATGGAGTGCTTCCACCACTTGCGAAGCATGTTGATTGTGCCGCGTGGTAATCAAAACCGCATCTACTTCACCGTCCGCAAGTATATCCTGATAATTCGTTGTAGAATTGGCAATACCATATTTTTTAGCAGTTGTGGTACCGGAAAGTCCTCGTGCGCTGGCGATATATTTGATGTCGGCATTGAGTTTTTTTAAGGTTGGCAAGATAACAGCTTTTGTGAAATTTCCC
This sequence comes from uncultured Saprospiraceae bacterium, assembly GCA_938028705.1. Classification (GTDB taxonomy): domain Bacteria; phylum Bacteroidota; class Bacteroidia; order Chitinophagales; family Saprospiraceae; genus JAHDEO01. Next base: position 7,666 of record CALIZI010000418.1, read on the forward strand.
GCACCTATCACGCCTATTACCCCTTTTTTACCTTCAAATTTTTTATTAACTATCGCCACATTAGTCTGTTCCAATGTTGCCGTAGCCGGATATTTCAAGACATAAGCAATGCCTTTTGCCGTATCAATATTATTATAAATTTTATCGTACTCCGCCAGTTCAAGTTCCTCACTGATGAGGTCTTTGATGTGCAGTCTCCCTCTGGCTATGGCATTCAAAACTGCTTCAAAATTTCGCTTCTCTGTCCAGCGGACATAAGGCATCGGATAATCGTTGCCTTTTGTCTCGTACTCTTCGTCGTAGCGTCCAGGTCCGTAAGAGCAAGAGACTTGAAAGGACAATTCTTTTTCAAAAAAATCAGACCGTTGGATATCCAAACCAATCACTCCAACTAAAACAATACGTCCACGCTTACGACTCATTTGGGCAGCTTGCGAAATCACCTCATTGCTTTTGGTAGAAGCAGTAATCAATACAGCATCTGCGCCCGCACCACCTGTCAATTCTCCCACTGTTGCTACCGGATTGGTGGCTTCTGTGACTGCAATGGCATGAACGCCCCATTGTTTGGCAAGTTCAACTTTATTTGGGTCAAAATCCAATCCGATAACTTCACAGCCGTTTGCCATAAGGAGCTGGGCAGCTATTAGACCTATCAAGCCCAATCCCGTCACTACAACGGTTTCTCCAAAAGTCGGATTTATCAGCCGTACACCTTGCAAAGCGATGGCACCGATGACCGTAAAACTTGCTTCTTCGTAACTAACTCCCTCCGGTATTTTTGCAGCCAGATTTTTGGGTACACAGACGACTTCTGCATGATGTCCGTTTGAAATCACTCTATCACCGACTTTAAATTCTGTCACGCCCTTGCCTACTGCTATGACCTCTCCGGCATTACAATAGCCTAAAGGAAGCGGGTCGTCAAGTTTACGCATGACTGCTTCTACAGTAGGTTTCAATCCGTCGGATTTTACTTTTTGAAGGACTTGTTTGACCTTTTCCGGTTGCTGACGAGCTTTGTTGATGTAGCTGGCTTTACCAAAATTGACTAACATTCGCTCCGTTCCCAATGATACAAGCGAGCGATGTGTTCGTACGAGTATATGTCCGCTACGTACCTGTGGCACAGGTACTTCTTCTAGAATTGTCGCACCGGCTTTTAGGTCTTGTATGATTTGTTTCATTAATTTTTTAGTTCGTACCCTTAGTTAATACTTCTTCGTTGATAGCTTGTTTATCAAATATATATTTAATGACTTCCTCTCTGACTTTTGCCTTAAAGTGAAATGGGTCGCCGTACAATTCTTTGTCAACAGTTAGTTCACTTTCTTTATGAAAATTATAAACTGTACCCAAGCTGTACATATCCTGAATAAATCGTTCCAATTCATCCTTACGATTAGACGCAATAATTTGATTTTGAAGATCTATATGTGTGGGTAAAATAACAAAAGATAATTGAATACCTTTATTTTTACAATATGTTGAAACTTTTTTAAGTTCTTGGTAAAACTCTGCTGGATAAGTGTAATCTTTATAAACAACATTAGCAGCTGTGGTCAACTGCTGTTTCCAGAATTTTTCTCTGTCACCTGGTGTTCCCACTACACGCTTACTTCCCGTTAATACATTTTTTATAATCAAAAAACTGCTATTGATAACAGATTGGTTAATAAAATACAATGCTTTATTATTCAAAACATGCTCTGCCGCTATACAGTGATTTTTCTTTTCTTTACCATTATATAAGCCAAAATTGATACCTATAAATACTTCTTTTAAATCAGCTTTTCCAGTGGCATACCAAAATGTGTGTAGTATTTCGGGCAGTGTGCCACCGCCGAATGCGAAATTATATACCGATTCTCCGGCAATTTGTTCGACTAAGGGAGCTGATACTACTGCCATTCGAGAATCGCCCAATAGAATAGTAGAATTGGGGTTTTGTTCAAATTCAATATACTTCCATAGCGGGTAATCCATGCGATAAGCGGTGTTTCTTTTTTGCTCATCCGGAAAAACTTGACTACCAAACAGCTTGAAGGGATCAATCACAGCAATTCCCACAACAAATAGTAGCATGGGAAAGCTAAATAACATCAATTTTTTTAAAAATAAAACCATCGAATACTGGTAATTTTCTAAAATTGAAAATAGATAAATTGGGCTGCTCGATTAAATGCCCCAAAGTACATAATCCAAAACACAATCAAATAATAAAAACCCCAACGAAGGGGTGCTTTCCATTTATCCACAAGTTGATGAAAGGATTTATTATACAGAAAAACCTCTACTATGCCAAATAAAATGAGCGAAATAGCTACGTTTTTAAATTCCTTTAAAGAGGGTATAAATGCACGGAAAGCATTTTCAAATTCTAGTGGACTGGTAAGTTGAATACTGAGACCACTAAAAGTATTTTTAAATATCAAAAAAGCATCTGTTACATTATTGGCACGAAAGAACACCCATGCAAGGCAAACTATTGTAAAAATGAATAAACCCTTGATGATATTCGGAACAAAATTAAAAGGTTTTGACTTTCGGAAAATGGTTTCAAATGACAAAATCAACCCGTGAATCCCCCCCCATATTACAAAGGTCCAGTTGGCTCCATGCCATAATCCCGACACCAGAAATGTCACCATGAGATTATAGATTTTTCGTACTTCGCCTACACGATTGCCACCAAGCGGAATGTAAACGTAATCCCTAAACCAAGTCGAAAGAGAAATATGCCAACGTTGCCAAAATTCGCGTAGCGAAGTCGCAAAATATGGTGTTTGAAAGTTAGTCATCAAATCAAAACCAAAAAGCCTTGCTACACCGATAGCTATATCTGAATAGCCCGAAAAGTCGCAATAAATTTGAAGCGCGAAGAAGAAAGTGGCTATGATGAGTGGAATACCTTGGAACTCGCTGGGGCTTGAATATACAATATCAACATATTGAGCTAATCTATCTGCAATGACGACTTTTTTGAAGAAGCCCCAAAGCATAAGTCGCAAACCACTAACGGCATATTCGGTACTAAAATTTCGGTTTTTGAGGAACTGCGGAAGTAGGTTGGATGCACGTTCAATCGGTCCTGCCACCAGTTGTGGAAAAAAGGCAACAAAGGCAAAAAAAGCAATCGGATCTTTGGTGGGTTTGAGTTGGTGGCGATAGATGTCTATCGTGTAACTTAGGGTTTGGAACGTATAAAAACTAATACCGACAGGCAGTATGATATTAAGGGTGCTTTTGTGGGCTTGCAAGCCAAATGCATTGAGCAAGTCAACAAAGGAGTCAACAAAAAAACCATAGTATTTGAAGAAGCCGAGTATGCCGAGATTGACGGCTAAACTCGCCATAAGGTATAGTTTGCGACGACGCTGTTCTTGGCTATTATAAATGGCTTGACCTAAGTAAAAATCAACAATCGAACTGATAATGATTAAAGCCAAAAACCGCGGATCCCATGCACCATAAAAAACATAACTCGCCAAAACGATGAGTATGTTTTGCGCTTTCAGACTTTCTTTGAAAACAAACCAATATAGCGCAAATACTATTGGTAGAAAGTAAAAAAAATCTATGGAATTAAAAAGCATGGGTGTATAGTGTCCGTAACGCTCAATTTGTAGATAATGGCAAAGATAGCTGATTTTATTTGCCCGACAAATTGGGAATCTCTTTTTTCAATTTGTACACACCTACTCCGTAGGGTGGCAGACGGAGCGAAAAAGCGGAATTGGACATATAAGCAACTTGCCTGTCGGGAGAAAAATAATTTTCGATGGAACAATGGCTAAATGGTAAGCCCGAAACATTGAAATTAACATCGACTTCTTCTGCATTATAATTGGCAATGATGATATAGCCTTCGTTCTCGTATTCGCGCGTGCCGATGTCTATCATATCCTTATCTACGGTAACTTTCCATGTCGTCCAATGTGGCTGTTGGATGAGGGGCATGAGTTGTTCGACTTCTTTGACGATATTCGGAAAATCATCCCACCACGGAGTTTTGGTAATATCTTTTTCGGGAATGTAATTGGTGCTATCTATATGATTTTGGGGATTATTAGGCGCGAAGTCTCTCCAATATCCCATACCTTTCGCACCATGTGCAATAGCTCCATACAGGCGTGTGCGAAGTGGCATTTTGTTACCATTGATTTGAGCAATAGCTACGGGCATTTTTTGATTGGCGGGGTTGTCCAGCATCGTAAAGCTATTGGTGGGAAATCCGCCATTAGTAATGTATGTGCCTGTAATATCGCCCATTCTGCGGAAGCTATTTTTATATTTGGCTGCCAATCCGGGATGCCCATTCAAGATATAAACCGGAATTTGAAGTTGATTATTAAAATTAGTTTTTTCCCAATTAGTAATATAATCGGTAACAGCTTTCATGGCTTTGTGTGTACCATGTACTTCATTGTCAATGTGATAAAATAAGAGATGGTCAAACATGCCGTTGGCTTTATATTTATCAAGCCGTTGTTGGATGCGGTCAAAATTACGATATAGTTTTTTGTTTTTGGGATTGCCATAATACCATCCCAAATCTATAAGTGGACGTAAATCGGCATCAATGCCATCTTTGACCATATAATCAGCTTCACCCGTAAGTATGGCGTTAAACCCTTGCTTGGAATATATCTTCCAGCCATCATCATCTGCGGCAGGTCCGTTTTTTAGTGCTTGTCTATATCCGTCAGGATAAATGATAAATGGGAAAAAAGCTTGCCACACATTATTTTCTTTGACTTCTATATTTCCCAATTCATCGACACGTACCTGTCCGCCCATAAAGGGTATTTTGTGTGTAGGTGCATCGACAAAGCCTTTGCCTTCTCCCACATATATATCATCAATGTATGCTGTTAAAGACTCGTCAATGCCTACTGTGGGGCGGCGATAATTAAGGATGTAAATGCGGAAATCGGTATCTCCTTGTGCAACATTATAAAGAAAAGAAAATTCCTCCCATTTATAGGGTTCGGAAGGGCTAAACATTTTAGTGTAGTTGTTGATATATTTTCCCTTGCGTTTGGTGGATATCATCAACATCATTATAGGAGCAGGCGAAGTATTGGGAGCCATACAACGCATAGATACGGTATAAGTTTTTCCGGCTTCAAGTTGGTTAGTTTCCCATATTATTTTATCTTTTGAACCGGTATTTACTAATTTGAAGCTACCCGTTCCTTTATCATAAGAATGTTCGTCACTCCAGAGAACATGATCATCTATATCCGCTTTTTTTGCAGCTACCCGTCCTTTTTGGATGTGTTGCCACCTCTTAGTTTTGATGTTTTTATTTGGGCGGATAGCTTTACTGTTTTCATAATCCAGCAGGTTTGGGGCTGTTCTTTGTAGGTGTTTGCCTGATAAATCGACTTGTGTAAAAGCTGTATTCACGGATATTAGAATAACTAAAAGTGTTATCCCTGTTATTTTAATAAAAATATTATTGAGCATATCGTCTTGAATTTTTCTCAGGTTAATTCAACTTTTGTGCCTTTTCTTCATAGTGTCGTAATTCGTTGATTCGTGATTCGTCATAACGTATTAGGAGTCAACGAATTACGGCACTACTATTTTACAGCTTTAATCATCATAAATAATCCATGATTTGGTAAAAAGCGTTTGACTAAGGCTCTTGGATATATTTTTCTTGCTAGATCAAGCCAGAATCCTTCATGTCTTTGTCCGGCTTTTGAGGTCAATAAGTCTCCGTGCGTAAGTGTGGTTGTGATTTCTACCTCACTGAATTTGCCGAACATTTCACGAGCTTCTTCTATCGAATAGACGTTGGTACCGGGGCTTTCAAGGTATTTGGCATATATCTCGTCCAAGCTGGTAAACGGACGAAGGCGCATCAGCGCATATCTTGTCCAAAGCATGTAACCAACCATAGATTTTCTTTTGTAAATCATCACTTTGGCAACACCTCCCGGCTCTAAGATACGATATATTTCATCTGCTGCTTTTTCCGGTGAAGGACTTGCCAATATCACGCCCCATGAATATACGGCTTCAAATTCTTCATCCTTGAAAGGCAGATTTTCGGCATCAGCTACTTGCAAATTGGACTGTAAACCAAATAGTTCAAGTCTTTCTTTTGTATTTTTAATCGCTCGGGGTGTGAGGTCAATACCATAAAGGTCGGCTCCGCTTTGAGCGAGCATTTGGTGGTCCGAACCGAGTCCTACGCCTACTTCGAGTGTCTTTTTTCCTTTAAAGGATGGGAAATCAGCAAATTCTAATATTTCCGGTTCTATGGTATATCTTACCTTCATTTGATTTTCGAACCCCTCTTTTCTGTTTGCTCCTTTCATGTAGAGTTTTTCTCCACAAGATGCTTCATTCCAAAAATCCTGAACTAGTTGTTTATCTGCTTCTAAATTCATGACAATACTTTTTTATAAAAATAATGTGAATGCAAAGTTAGTCAGATTTCAATGTCCTGACAAATTGTACACCTCTTTTTTAGTCTATGTATGATTGCTAAAAAGTCATTTGGTCACACTGATTAACATAAATAAGCCACTTTTTGGGAAGATTCTTTTGATAATACCCCTCGGATATATTTTTCTGGCAATATCAAGCATAGCCCCTTCATGCCTTTGTCCGGCTTGCGAACTCAATAAATCGCCATGTGTAAGTACGGTATCAATTTCTACTTTATCGAATTGGTTAAACATTTGGCGTGCTTCTTCGACGGTGTATGCTTTTGTGCCGGGACTTTCCAAATATTTAGCATAAATTGTTTTGAGACTTGTAAAGGGTTTTAATTTCATCAAAGCATACCTTACCCATAGCATGTAACCTACCATAGCATGTTTGTGGTAAATCATAATTTTTGAAGTACCACCGGGCTTGAGGATACGGTGAATTTGTTCTATTGCCTTCGGTGTGTTTGGGCTGTGATGTATGACTCCCCATGAATATACCGTATCAAATGTCTCATTTGGATAGGGCAGATTTTCGGCATCGGCTACCTGCAAATCGGAATTAAGCCCGAATACCTCAAATCGTTTTCGGGTATTTTCGATGGCTCGTTCGGTAAGGTCGCAGCCGGAGAGTATGGCACCGTTTTGGGCAAACATCTGGTGGTCGGCACCCAAACCAACCCCTATTTCCAATACTTTTTTACCGTTTTGTTGGTCGAATCCGGCAAAGGCGGGAATGTAAGGTTCTAATTCGTACCTGACTTTGAGTTGGTTTTCGTATTGCGCTCTCAACTCGTCACCTTTCATATACAATTCTTCTCCGCATGAGGCTTCGTTCCAAAAGTCTTTGACTAACTGTTTGTCTGTATTCATAAGAATGAATTAAAATACAAATTAGAATTAAAAAAGTAATTGCAATGTGTTCGCCAAATTGGGTGTTTATTATTTTTTTTATTAATAAAATTAAATTACAATTTAAATTTATTTAAATATTATTTATTTATAAAATAAATAAACTGTTCCGCTCATATGTATTAAGCGGTGAAAAATGTAAAATGTAAAACACAAAATGTAAAATGTAAAAGTGTCGATAGGACATGAAGTTATTTATTTTTAAATTGTTATATATTTAAAATTTTGAAAATCAAATTATTGTTAAAAAA
>CALIZI010000419.1 GCA_938028705.1 uncultured Saprospiraceae bacterium
ATGTAGGAAATCAGGTGGAACGCAGGTTGATTTTCAATTCAAATTGAAGTAAAGTGCTGGTAATCAATCCTATAAGGTTTTCGAAAACCTTATAGGATTTGCGTGTGCTTCACATTCCACCTGATTTCCTACATGAGCCAATATTTTATCAACTTAAAAACAAATTTTTATGAAATATTGCCACCCACTTGACAGCTAAAGCAGTCATTACGGAGGCTCTTGCCAATCTTAGCTTTTTTTGATTTTATATTATGATTCCACTTATGTGTGTGACACTCAAATAAATTTAATGAAAAACAATCAACGATTTACCTTTTTCATTACTCCGCGAGAATTTACCAACCTGATTACTTCCCTTCCAAATTGGCTTCAATTTTGTTTTATATGTTAATATTCACACATTTTCAAAACAGCTAATTTGTTTTTACATGAAAAAAATATTGTTCTTGTTATTGGGCATCTTCATGTTCAATACCCTAGCCGCCCAAGATGTCCACTGGGGCGAATCCCACAAACTCAAAAACAGTGAGTTCATTTCCAAACTTATTGCCGAAGATGACAATGGTATTTATGTCTTGCGTAGAGGCGCACAACGCCGCGATAGCCGTGCAGCAATCATTGAGCATTATTCGCCGGATATGCAACTTCAGTATAGTCGAAAGATGACTGAAATTGATAAGACCAATGTATTTTTCCAAGATTTTTTTGAGTATAATGGCAAATTATTTATTATCTTTACGCAGTATCGCCCAAAAGAAAGGAAACATATCTTATTTTATCAGGAAGTAAACAAACATACCGGCGAGATGGAAGGGAAAGGGCTATCCCTAATGACCAGTACATCCAAATCAAAATATTTGCAGGGCATATTCGATTATGAACCTTCACCGGACAGCAGCAAAGCTGTCATATTTTTCAGTGAAGCACCTGATGCCAGAGCGATGTCTTATGGGGCAGATAGGAGTTCTAATGAGTTTAGCGTCAAGGTGTTAGATGATAAATTTGAAAAAGTGTGGAGCCGAAAAGTGACCTTACCTTACGATGCCAATCTTTACGAACACCGACAGGTTGAAGTAGATAATGACGGTAATGTATATATCTTAGCAAAAATTTATGACAAAAGAGTCCGCGAAAAAGTACGTGGAAAAGCGAATTATAAATACAAAATCATAGCCTTGCAGGAAGGTGAGGAACGCAAAGAGTATGACCTTTATCTTGACGATAAATTCATTACAGATATTACCTTCAAATTGGATAGAAGAACCAATGATATTATTTGTTCGGGCTTCTATTCGGAGCGAAATTCACAAGGTTTCAAAGGTTCATTTTTTCTTGCAATCGACAAGGTATCCAAAGAAGTATCGCGCACCGGAACAAAGGAATTTGACGTAGATTTTATGAGTAATTTCATGCGTGAACGTCGGGCAGAACGCGGCGGAGAAGTCTATGATTTTAATATGAGAGACATCGTACTGCGTACCGACGGTGGTGCGGTTTTGATTGCTGAACAGTTTTATACCCGAATTGATTATAATGATAATAGGTTCGGTACTTTTAACCAAAATAGAAATTTTAATAATAATTTGGCTTATGTCAATTATTATTATAATGACATCATCATTATCAATGTCAATCCTGACGGGTCTATCGCGTGGAATACTTTTATTCCCAAATGGCAACGTTCTACCAATCCGGTATATAGCTCTTTTTCAAAGGCAGTCGTCAAAGATAAAATATATTTTGTCTTCAATGAAAGTATCGCCAAAAGAGCCAATGTGATGCTCGCTACCGTTTATGCAGATGGACGGGTGGATATGAAGGATATGTTTAGAAATAAAGAATCCGGTGTCATCATTCGCCCCACAGTGTGCCGACAAGTATCTGAAAATGAAATGATTATATATGGCGAATGGGGTAGAAAATATAAATTTGGAAGGATAACTTTTTAAGTTCAAGTGCAAGTATCAAGCGTAAGTTCAAATTTTATTTTGTTCTTGCACTTGATTCTTGAACTTAACTTTGGCTTCAATATCCGTTTTATATATGGGCAGTGCTTCTTTGAAGTGCTGCCCTTTTTAAGTTCAAAACAGTTTCATCTGTGGGTTGCGTCTTTGTTCGTATAAGTCAAGATTGTAGGGCGGTAATTTTTTATTTTCAAAAAATCGTTGTCTTGCCAGTTTCATTTGTGCGCTGATCATTGCTGCAATTTGCCCATCACCGGACATGCGTTTGCCGTAGCGATTGTCGCCCAACTCACCTGCATGACAGGAGCGGATTTTATTCAAGACTTTATCTTTTCTATCAGGGAAATTTCGTTCCAGCCAATCTTCAAATATCTCCGCAATATCACCGTCTAGTCGTACCACTGTATGTGCAATAGAGCCTGCGCCGAGTTGGCTACGGTCTCCGCCATTTTCAAAATTTCATGGTCATTCAAACCCGGAATGATAGGTGCCATCATGACATTGACAGGGATGCCCTCGGCGGCGAGGGTTTCGATGGTTTTCAGGCGTTGGGCGGCGGTAGCGGTGCGGGGTTCGAGACGGCTGCGGAGGTCTTCATTGAGTGTAGTGAGCGTGACGGAAACGTGTACGAGGTCGTGCGCTGCCATTTTTTTCAGAATATCTAAATCTCTCAATATCAGTGAGTTTTTGGTAATCATACTCACCGGATGGCGAAATTCCCACAGGACTTCGAGCATCTTGCGCGTCAGTTCAAATTTCTTTTCGGCAGGTTGGTAGCAATCCGTATTGCCAGAGAACATAATCGGCGATACGACCCAATTTTTCGATTGCAAACGCTTCCGTAGTAGCTTGGGCGCATCGTGCTTGACCAATATTTTTTGTTCAAAATCCAAACCCGCACTATAACCCCAATATGGATGCGTATTTCGTGCATAGCAATACACACAACCATGTTCGCAGCCTTGATACGGATTCATGGAATAGGCTCCCGGTATGTCGGGGCTTTTGACTTTATTGATAATTGTTTTTGCCTGTACATTGATGAATTGAGTGGCTATTTTGCGCTCGTCATCTGCATCGGGGAAAGGGTTTTTATCGTAAATGACTTTGTGGTATGGATTGGCAGGGTTGATTTGTGCGCCGCGTCCTTTGATGTAGTTTTCGTCGTTTGACATGCTACAAATTTACATGAATTTGTTTTTAAAAACAAATTATTTTAAGTTAAAGTTATATCCCGTAACGGCTGTCTTTAGCTGCCGACGACCGTAAGTGAGCAATACGTTTGCTTGGTTTTCACATAATTTACGCGAGTTAAAGGTTCTACCGAACCTTCTCGGCAGCTAAAGACAGCCGTTACTGTTACCACAATTATTTGTTGTTCTTTTGAAATCCCATAAAATCCCGTAACTTTGATATATGAAAATCAAGGAATTATCATTAACTAATTTCAGGCCATTTGAACAACTCGATTTGAAACTGCCCGATTCCAATTTTATTATTTTAATTGGGGAAAATGGCTGTGGGAAGTCGTCGGTTTTGGATGCGGTAGCCGTTGGGCTTCTACATACTATTAAATGTTTGGCAAGAATAGAAGATATATCAAATTATCTGACTCATGATGATATTAATAGTGGAAATATAAATGCTCAAATTAAAGTAAAAGCTCTTGATAAAACATTAGGTAAAATCAATTTTTCCAATTCATTTTCAATAAACAATACGTACCAATCTGAATTTGACAGAAGCTCAAAACTCCAAACGATTGATGCTCGTTTAGAGGGTAAATCAATGACTAATCTTCCATTAATTGTTTATTATCAATTGAATCGAACCTATATAGAAAAAAAAATAATTAGAAGAGAATCGATTTTTTACAGAAAAATATTAGAAGGATATAAATACGCATTTGATAAAAACATTTCATCTCTTCAAGAATTTGAAAACTGGTTTATCATCCAAGAAAACATTGAAAACGAACAAAAAATAAATACAAAAAATCTTGATTTTGAAGTAATTAGTTTAAAAATAATTAGAAAAGTTGTTATAGAATTTTTAAATGAAATTAACACAAAAGAATTCACTAATCTACGTGTACGTCGCGTAAGCGAATCCAATCTACAGTTTTCAAATCAAACAAATCAAGGCGAATTAGTCATCCAAAAAAGCGGTAAAGAAGTCAAAATAAAACAACTCTCTTCCGGCGAAAAAATGATACTCCTCCTCGTCTGCGACATTGCCCGAAGGCTATTGATATTAAATAGCATGGATGAAAATTGCTTAGAAGGAGAAGGCGTAGTTTTGATAGATGAAATCGAAATGCACCTACATCCAAAATGGCAGCGTCGCATCATACCTGCATTGCGTAAAGTCTTTCCGAATATTCAATTTATCGCTACGACACACTCGCCGCAAGTATTGAGCAATCTATCTGATAATGAGATAATTGTGTTGGATGGTGACAGTTACTACTCTCCCGCTACCAATCCTTACGGGCGCGATTCTAATGGCATTTTAGAAGAAATATTTGGTACAACTGAACGACCTTTTGAGGCGGATAAATTGGTGGATGAAATATTCGATATCCTCAGTAATGGACAGCATGAGATCCCCAAAGCCGAAACTAAACTCGTTGAATTGCGCGGACATTTGGGGGCGCAAGACCCGATTTTACTGCGTATAGAAAATCTGATTAATCGTAAGAAAATTTTGACGCAGTGAAATACATTATAAAAGGTGAATCGCCGGAACAGTTTGAGCGTTGGAAAACTGCCAACAAACCTAAAAGCTGGGATGATTTGCCCGGAAAATTGCCGCCCGAAAACAGACGCGAGGAAGGCGTGGAATATTACTCCAAAGAGGAATTGCGCGATGTCTTGTTGGAAGAACAGGGCGAGACTTGTTGTTATTGCGAAATGCTCGTTTCCAATCATCCGCTTATCGCAAAAATAGAACATATTGAACCCAGAGAAGGCGATACTCAAACCGAACGGATTTTTGATTTTTATAATCTCGCCATATCCTGCAATGGCGGCGAAAAAGACCCCAAACCCAAAGAATTACATTGCGATGCCGAAAAAGGCGATAAACCGATTCAGCTTTCACCATTAGACCAACGATGTGAGACTGAAATTACTTTTACTATTGCAGGGAAAATTATAGGCTTGACCGAAGATGCAAAACAAACGATTTCCATCTTAAATCTGGATATTCCCAAACTCAATAATTTGCGTGAACAAGCCATTGCGGGTTACATTTATACAGATAAAGATAAAACGGAATATATATCGATTGAAGATTGCACTCCGCTCATTGCGAAGTTACAGCAAATTAAAAAGTTACCTTTCAAAAGTTCGATTCTCAAAGCTCTTGCTCAAATTAACCGCCTGTAAAATTGCTCTTACGACGCATAACAAATTTGTCTTCCTGAAATCGTATGTACAAGTTTACTTCTTCATTCCTTAACTCAAGTTGAATTGTTGATATAATGTCATATAAAAAATAAAAATCAAATTTTGAGGACTATATCTTTAGGATTAAACCTGTAATTTTCAAGCACATCATAGCGCATTTAACAATGATTTTAGTATAAAAATGGTCATTTAAACCTGTAATACAACGCATAATTAATGCTTTATAAAAAAAAGAAAATGCTGTAACTTTGCAGTAGTTATATAGAACTTTTTTCAGTTATGCGAACGAAAGTTCCGCTAATATTGTGTCATTAACGACATACTTCATTTAGTTTTTTGTAGCGTTTGAGCAGTCAAACACTACACTTATCCCCACTAAATAAAATTGGGTTTCATTAAGTAGCATCTGTATTATTGTTTATGGGTGCTACTTTTTTGTACCTCAAAAAATTAAAGATTTAACCAAACATATAGAATGACTACCAAAAAAGACTTCTTAAGCAGACAGAAATTAAAAGGGAGCTATCGAAAGATATGCTCCTTTTTAATTTCTAATATGTCGGCTAACAGTTCATAGTTGTCGGTTCATGGTTCATAGTTTTTTATAATTGGAGACCTTTTTCACCATACTATATATAGCTCAAAAATCCCAAGATAATATTTCGACATTCCTTATTCGATATTCAAAAAAAATAGCGTCATCCCATTTTCAGTTGAACTGAGAGCGGAATGACGCTTTTATGTTGGTTTATTTCGTTTCCTTTACTTATCCAAAATCAATTTTGAGTGGTGTGTGATTTGTCCACGTTCATTTCTGATAATGATAAAATATACGTCCGGCACTAAATCTTTCAAATCAAGTGTTGCGAGACCGGATATTGCTCCGTCAAAGATTTTGACCGGTTGCCCCGTTTTGCTGTATATAGCTACTTGACGAGTCTGATTGTCTAGTGTTTCTATGTATAGATTACCTTGGGTCGGATTTGGATATATATTAAGATCCGAAATAGTATTTTCATTTCTCTTCGACGGGATGATTGCCCTAATATAAGGTGCATCATGTTGTGTTTGTGCTGATTTATGAGAACTAACAAGGGGCCATATTGTAATGACTTTGTCCCTGTTCCTGACAGTCAGTGGGATAAAAACATCGTCTGAATGACCAATACTCAGAGGGGCTTTTGATAATTCTAATACTCTTTCGGCATCGTAGGTATCCGGCATTTCAAGTGGAATGCCCTCACTTATATGAACTTTAAATAATACATCTCTATTGATAGAGGATTCGCTAGTATTCGTCATGATAACTTCAACACCAATTATATTACTCGCTTGATTGCCGATACCGACATCATTATATATCAATTCAAGTGCAAATTCAAATTGAATATTGCCATCGTCGTATTGTCCTGATTGGTGGTTGTGCTGTGCGTAAGATGTGACACAGCACAACAAAAAACAGCATATTAAAATTAGTACATTAGATTTTTTCATGTCTCACTTCATTTCAGTTAAAAAAATCAAGTTGCAGGCAACTTGAAAAGTTCCGGAAAACATCCGGTCATTATCAGGATGTCTTTTGGAATTGGTTTCTTATTCAAATTGATGGTTTACCTAACCTTGAGTTCATTTAGCGGTGTTTGGTGTGGTATTTTATCAGATTTTTTTTAAATCCGTAGTTTTCCCAATTTGAGTTAAAAAAAACAAATTTCTCCTTTATGTACGTAAAATTATAGTAAAAATAAAGTTAAAGTACGTACTTTTGTTTTTAGATATTACAAGGTTATTTATTCATAATGAGATATTTATTAACAAAATTTATACGTCGATTGCGTGTAGAGGAAGTTCGGTATTACAAAACTTTCAATGCTCATTACATGCAAAAAGGTAAGGAAAAACGCACGATAGAGCTTTTTGATACCTTATATTATAAGAAACCGGATGAATACGATACTTCGCTCTATGGTGAATTTTTCCCGAATAATAGTCGCAACGCATATTACAGGCTTAAAAACAGACTGCTGCGTGATTTGGAACATAGTCTGCTGGCTTTCCACGTCGAAAAAGATGCAGAGTTTGTTATTATGAATAAGATAAAATTGGCAAGTGTTTTTTTGCAGCGTACAGCTTATGAGGAAGCACAAGCTTACCTCGATGAAGCGGAAAGACTGGCAATTAAACATCAAGCCTATAACTTGCTCAACATTATTTATGACAAGTTTATACAGTTATGTCACCTCAATTACAGGCTCAATCCTGCCCCTTTTTTAGAAAAAAAGCAGGCGATACAAGAAAAATATGAACAGATACAGCAGAATGAATTATTACTTGCAACAATTAGTTATCAGTTGCATCGTTCCAATTTTTCGACTAAAGAGGAAGGCGTGATAGAAACGTTGGAGCAAATTCAGAACAATATTCAACTGACAAATGCAGCAGAAATTTCGCCTGAATTGCGCTTGAAGATTCATCAGTGTGCGCGAAAAATTTTATTACAAAAAAGAGAGTTTGAGGCTTTGGGTGAGTATTTGTACGAAAGTTTTAGGGAATTTAATCAAGATGGTATTTTTACGAAAAAGAATGAAGAAGAAAAAATTATTATGCTGATATGGTTGGTCAATGCTTATGTCAGAGTGAGGGATGTCAATAAGACGATTCAATTTACCAATCAATTGGGGGAGAATCTGGACGAGTCAAGTCAGGCATTGAATAATAAATATTTATGGTTGTATTGTCAGTGCAAAATGATGGTCAATATCATTCAAAAAAAGCCGGAAAGTGCTATCAAGATGCTGGAAGACTTGCTTCATAACCCAACGTATCGTAAAATATTAAATTATTTTTCGTTATATCTAAATTTATCTATACTCAATTATTATTGTCAGAATATCAATGAGAGTATTGATTATATTGGAAAAATTGTTATTTCAAAGGATTATAAAGACCTCTCAAGGCATCTGCAAATCAGTATCGGCATAGTAGAAGTGATCTTGCGTTATGAAAATGAAGACTATGAGTATGCGCTTAACCGATATAAGGAACTGCGTCGAAAATACAGAAAAGAATTGACACAAAAAGCCTATGCCGAACAAAAAGAATTTCTTAAAATCATACGTGATATGATCACTAAACCCGGCATACTCAACGAAGCCCGAATGCAAGGAAAAATGACCCGATTTATTGCAAAATACACACATTTTGAAATCGGCGGCAATGAGTTGCTGAATTACAGTGTTTGGTTGAAAAGTAAACTCGAAAAGCATCCTTATTATGAGGCGATGTTGGCGGCTTATTATGAAGAGTAAATTTAAAAAATGACCATTTAAACCTGTAACATAATGCCAAAAAATACTTTGCCGGACAAAATAATTACTATAACTTTAACAAAAAGATATATGGCATGTTTAGAAAAGCGGTTGACACTTTTATTTTCAAATTAAAATAATGTAAAATGTAAAATAATAAATGTAAAATGTAAAAGTGTATAACGTGAATGTTTTTTAACAATAATTTGATTTTCAAATTTTTAAATATATAACAATTTAAAATAAATAACTTCATGTCCTATCGACACTTTTACATT
>CALIZI010000420.1 GCA_938028705.1 uncultured Saprospiraceae bacterium
ATTTCTTTAGGTCCGATTGTGGAAATCACCTCTCCCCCATCAATCGCAGGTAGTGTACTTACCGTAGGAACAAATGCTTTTCCAGACTGGGGAATTGACATCAATACCGTAACTCCTTGTGTATCGGGTATATTGGTAGCACCCACAGACGGCACGGCACCTGAAAATGATTTTTGTGAACCTACCCCACCAGCTACACCAACAGCCGCTCAATGTGCCAACATAGCAGGTAATATAGCCATTATAGACAGAGGTGCTTGTCCTTTTACCACAAAAGCAGAAAACGCTCAAGCTTGTGGTGCAGTAGCAGTTGTAATTTGTAATAACGATACTGCTGCTCCGGATGCAGTCATTACTATGGCAGGAACATCTATCGGGGCGGTTACTATTCCGGCAGTATTTCTGAGTTACAATCAATGTCAGGCTATTTATATGGAACTGGCAAACGGTGATGTCTCTGTATGTATCGGTGCGCCGATTGATGTTCCTTGTGAACAAACTATTACTATTGATGCCTGTGCTTTTGATTGTGGTACGCCATATTGTGACCAAATTTGTTTTGCTGAATACGTGGCTGCGCCCGGTCCTGATGATTTTCCGGATGCCACGCTTTGTGTGACACCCGTAGGCTGTGGTGTAGATGCTTCATGCGAAATAACGCAGGCTTGTGATGATGGCGACCCATGTACAGAGAATGACATGGAAACTGTAGCGACCGATAATTCAATTTGTGTACCTTGCGCCGGAACACCGATTGCTTCATGTACCGGAACGACCACTGCACAAGCCTGTGATGATGGCGACCCATGTACCGAAAATGATATGGAAGAAGTTGATGACTGTGACGGAACGGTCTGTGTACCTTGCGCCGGAACGCCAGTCGCTTCATGTACAGGAACGACCACTGCACAAGCCTGTGATGACGGTGACCCATGTACCGAAAATGATATGGAAGAAATTGACGACTGTGATGGTGTAACGGTCTGTGTACCTTGTGCAGGAACGCCAGTCGCTTCATGTACAGGAACGACCACTGCACAAGCCTGTGACGACGGCGACCCATGTACCGAAAATGATATGGAAGAAATTGATGACTGTGATGGTGTAACGGTCTGTGTACCTTGTGCAGGAACGCCAGTCGCTTCATGTACAGGAACGACCACTGCACAAGCCTGTGACGATGGCGACCCATGTACGGAAAATGATATGGAAGAAATTGATGACTGTGATGGTGTAACGGTCTGTGTGCCTTGCGCCGGAACGCCAGTCGCTTCATGTACCGGAACGACCACTGCACAAGCATGTGATGACGGCGACCCATGTACGGAAAATGATATGGAAGAAATTGATGACTGTGATGGTGTAACGGTCTGTGTACCTTGTGCAGGAACACCAACCGATTGTTCAGATGCTGTTGTTCAAGCCTGTGACGATGGTGACCCATGTACCGAAAATGATATGGAAGAAGTCAATGCCTGTGGTGTCTGTGTACCTTGTGCAGGAACACCGATTGCTTCTTGTACAGGAACGACCACAGCACAAGCTTGTGATGACGGCGACCCATGTACGGAAAATGACATGGAAGAAATTGATGACTGCGACGGTTCAGTTTGTGTACCTTGCGCCGGAACACCTATCGCTTCTTGCGCCGGAGCAACTACCGCACAAGCCTGTGATGACGGCGACCCATGTACGGAAAATGACATGGAAGAAATTGACGACTGTGACGGTAGCGTATGTGTGCCTTGTGCAGGAACGCCGATTGCCTCTTGTACAGGAACAACTACCGTACAAGCCTGTGATGACGGTGACCCTTGTACGGAAAATGATATGGAAGAAATTGACGACTGTGACGGTAGCGTATGTGTGCCTTGTGCAGGAACACCCGCCGATTGTGCAGATGCAGTTGTTCAAGCCTGTGACGATGGTGACCCATGTACGATCAATGATGTAGAGGAAGTGAATGCCTGTGGCGTTTGCGTACCTTGTGCAGGAACACCTGACCCGTCAAATTGCGATGCGGAATGTGTAACCATTCAACCTTGTGATGACGGCGACCCATGTACTGCCGGAGAGCAAGAAGCCATCAGTATATCAGGCGCAATTTGTGAACCTTGCGGACTTAATGCCTTCCCTGTCGATCCTGCTTGTGGCGACCCAACGGCGAATAACTACGACCCGGATGCAGTCTGTATAGACAATTCACTTTGTACGTACGATACTTGTGAAGATGCCATAGCAGGTACTATTACGCTGTCTGATTGTGATTTTACCGGAACTATTGTCACTATATATGATTCAAACGGTGATGAAGTGGGTACTACAACGGCAGATGCTGACGGAAATTACATGCTCGCCGGACCATTCAATTGTGGTGAATATGCAGTTGAACTATCCAACGTACCTACTTGTTATTCTGATGCTAATGGTGCCGTGGGACCAAGATCATTTACTATTAATGGTGACGGTACAGCTGATGGTGTCAATTTCATAGCTATTCCTGATGACGTTCCTACCGTAGGTGAATGGGGCTTAATCATTCTCGGCTTATTGATGTCTATCGTTGCTGTGGTGGGTATCAGAGCAAGAAGAGCGGAAGAAGTATAT
The DNA here is from genome assembly GCA_938028705.1 of uncultured Saprospiraceae bacterium. Taxonomy (GTDB): domain Bacteria; phylum Bacteroidota; class Bacteroidia; order Chitinophagales; family Saprospiraceae; genus JAHDEO01. The sequence goes on from CALIZI010000420.1 coordinate 2,608, forward strand.
GCTTAAAAAAGTTGAACGGGTAATCAGGTCATCGGTTGAACGGGTGTCTGATTAAACGATTCATTTTTGATTAAAATATTCTGAATAAAAAAGACTGTCTCGGATTGAGACAGTCTTTTTTTTATTTTGATATGATGGAAATAAAACAGTTTGAGTCATGTCTCAAATCATTTTGTCATACTACATTTGTGTTGGAAGTGGAAAGAGAAGATATGAAAAAAGATTCCCAAACGCCCCGTACCAGTACTAGCAACCCCCACGGTGTGCGAGTTATGATGCGTCTGAAAATTTTTTACAGATGTAAGTTATTCTATCAGACTTGTCAATCTTTAACCCAAGTTGAATAAAATAAAATCAGGAAAAAATAAAATTATTTGTTTTTTATTTGAATATGTTAGATCATATTTTTACCTTTGCGAAAATTGAAAAAAGTAGAGAGAAAATTAATTCCTCCCTACTCATACAATTATAAAAGGCAAATTACAACATAACTACGACAAAGCGTAAGCTGCTGTTATCATTGCAAAATTAGTAATCCTTATAATAAAAACAAAGATTGAGTATCAATCTTTTTTTCGTAGAGCTAATAATATGCTTACGGCTATGCCGTAGTTATAAAACAGAAAAATTATGATAATAACATTAAAAGGAGCAGATATCGAAACTAGAACAGCGGTTATCATAACCATTGGAAAATTAGAAAATCATAATGAATCAGAGGTAGCTATTATCTTTTCAAATATGCCCGAAAAGACAGAATATAGTAAATGGAGAAATTGGGATGAGCTGATGGCTTATTTGAATGTAAGATTCGACTTAGAAGATAAAGATGAGACAAAAGTAGAAACGACCCCAAAAAGGAGCCGCCTCAATGTCTTTACAACGGAATAAATCCTTATTGTAATTAGCCTATTTCAAATTGCAATACAAAAATAATCATTTATATCATAAAAACAAATTACCATGAAGAAAAAATTAAAGAAAAAAACGATTCTGGGCATTGACGTGGGCGTTGCGAGCCTTGGTTGGTGCTTGGTAGAAATCAACGAAGAAACACCCTCCGAATCAAAAATCATAGACACAGGTGTACGCATTGTACCGGTGCTTGACCAAGTGGCAGATTTTAGTGCAGGCAGGTCGGTTGCCATCAATACCAAACGTACACAAACGCGAGGCACACGACGAAATAAATACCGTTGGAAATTGAGACGTGAACATCTCAAAAAAATCTTGTCAGACAATAATATGCTCCCTGATGATACATTGATAAAACTTGAATCCGACCCTTATCATCTATTTGATAAATACACCAAAGAAATAGGTATTGATGTAAAAAAAGATACCAAAAAAGATGGTACTCCTCCCCCGCCCTCTGGTATGATGATGTATTATTTGCGTAAACGTGCCGTTGAGGATAAGCTCGAACTACCGGAACTTGGACGTGTATTTTTACACATGCTCCAAAAACGCGGTTTCAAATCCAATCGAAAAAGTAATTCCAAAGAAGACACCGACTTGGTCAGCACCGTAAATGCTAATAGCAAAAAGCTGGAAGAGCAAGAAATGACTCCGGGACAATATTACTTTGAGCGATTTGAAACATATTATAAAAATTTATTAGAACGTAAAAAACACGAAAGAGAAAAGGGCGAAACCATCCCGCTGATAGAGATGCCGCGTACAAAAACCGACAGAAGATTTACTGTAGAAGTTAAAAAGAAAAAAGAGGGTGAGGACGAACCACAACCCTACATCCAAACTTTTCGGCGCGATACCTACGAAAAAGAATTTGAAGCGATTTGGGAAAAACAATTAGAATTTTATGACAAAGAAATCTTATCAGACGACCTCAAACGTGACATTGGCGCACGTTGTTTGTTTTATCAACGGGATTTAAAATCGCAAAAAGGAAAAGTAGCTCGTTGTCAATTTGAGCGCGGGTACAACGTTGCCCCAAAGAGCAGTCCCTACTTTATGGAATTTCGCATCTTACAGAATATCAATCATTTAGTAGTAAATGACGATGAGGGGAATTATTACAAATTAGCAAGAGAAGAAAACGACACGGAAGAAGCCGAACTCATCAAACGACAGCAAAGACACAATTTGTTCCAATTTATCCATCAAAAAGTCGGCGAAAAAAACATTAAAGGTACTATCTCCCGAACCGATACCATCAAGACTTTGGACTACAAACCCATCCGAAAATTCGGTATCAACTTCGAAGGTGTTTTGAGAGATACGACAAGGGCGGCTTGGTTGCGAATCTTCGAAGCACATGATCTACTCGAAGCCGCTACACACCCCGACAGAGGCATCTTGAATGTTGATTTGTGTAGCGAAGATGCCGAACAATCAACGGTCTACCGACTTTGGCACTTGTTGTATTCGGTCGAAAATCCGGACGCATTGAGAACAGCTATTGAAAAACTACTCACTAAAGCCTTTAAAGCAAATAAGCACCAAGTCAGCTCCGAGTGTGTACAGGCACTTGCGCGAGATTTGGAAGAAAATATTGCTTACTCGCCTGACTACGGTAGTTTGAGCGTCAAAGCCATCAAAAAAATACTTCCGCACCTACGCGAAGGCTACAAATACAGCGATGCTTGCAAAATGGTACACAAAGCCGAGCAAGCCAAAGGCAGAAAAGTCAATTATCTGCATTCGCACTACGAAACCACTGAAGAAATTGAGACCAAACGCAAAACAATGAACCAACAAAAATTTAAGCCTCGAAAACTTCTCAAGCGCAACAGCGTCCGCAATCCCGTTGTAGAGAAAATCCTTAATCAACTCATTCATTTGCTCAATGACGTGGTAATAGAATATGGCAGACCCCATGAAATCAGAGTCGAACTCATTCGCGAACTCAAACGAAGTGCCAAAACCCGCCAGAATATGGACAAATCCATGCGTGCCACAAAAAAGAAACACGACGAAATCAGAAAACGACTCCGCGAAGAATATAATTATACAAGAGTAACCAGAAACGACATTATCAAATATAAACTTTGGGAAGAAACGAACGGTACTGATATTTATAAAAATAAACGTATTAAATTATCGGATTTATTCGGTAAAAAACCGAAAGTATATTACGAAATCGAACACATTATTCCCAAATCACGCCTATTTGATGATTCATTTTCTAATAAAACCTTATCTGAATCAAGCTTCAACAAACAAAAAAATAACGAAACTGCACACGACCACATGCGGAAGAGTTGCACCGATGAAGAATACCAAGAATATCTCCATCGGGTCTCGCAACTCAAAAACGAAGAAAAACGCAAAAAACTCCTCATGAAAGGCGAGGATATTCCCGATGATTTTATTGATAGACAAAAGCGCGACTCTCAGTACATCGCTAAAAAAACAATAGACATCCTCAAGTATTACTGCCCCAAAATCACCACCACAAGCGGCGCAGTCACAGATGTATTAAGGCATCACTGGGGATTGACACATATTATGAAAGACCTCAATTATGACAAATACAAAGCTATGGACAGGGTTCGCTACATTGACACTCGTTCGGGCGACCGCATTATGCAAATCACAGATTGGTCGAAGCGCGAAGACCACCGACACCATGCCGTTGACGCGCTCGTTATCGCATGTACAAAACAAGGCATCATACAACATCTCAATGAGCTAAACAAAAACTACGAAAAACGCGAAAAACGCCAGCAAAAAGCCTATAGATTCCCCTTGCCTTGGCAAAACTTTCGCCATGATGCCCGACAAGCCATCGACAGTATTTTGATTTCAAGACATGCCAAAAAAAGCATTGCTTCCAAAAAGAAAAATCCCTACCACTACTCCAAAAAGAAACCCGTAGAAGAACGAAATCCGCCTAACCTCACGCCTCGTGCTCAATTGCATTTGGAGACCGTTTACGGAGAAATAAAATTGCAAAATGAAGAAAAAATACCACTCAATCCTAAATTTAAATTAGAAATGGTCGAGCAGATTACACCTTCAAAGGTAAGGACGGCAGTCAAAAAAAGACTCGCCGAATTTGACAATAATCCTAAAAAAGCATTTGCCGACCTCGATAAAAACCCCATTTATGCCGAAGGCAGTAAACGACCACTGACCGCCGTAGATACCTGGCGAACAATCTATACCATCCGTAAACCACTGAAAGAATTGTCCAAAGAACAAATCAATAAAATCATTGACCAACAAGTCAAAAAACGAGTATTGGAAAGGCTTGAACAACATGACGGCGACCTCAAAAAAATGTTTAGCGAACTGGACAAAAAACCGATTTGGATGAACAAACAGGCAGGTATCAAAATCAAATCCGTCACCATCAGAAGCCATGTCAACAAGGCACATGCCTTACGAAAAAATGACAAAGGCGAACCCATTGATTTTGTGCAACTAAGCAGCAATCATCACGCTGCCATTTACAGAGACGAAAAAGGTAAATATTACGATGAAGTCATCAGTAAATGGGATGCTTTTAAATTATATAAAAATGAATGGGAAAGAAGAATAGAATTGCCCGAAGGCACAACGAAAAACCCCATTGACATCATTAAAAAAGATAACTTGAAAGAAGGACACAAATTTGTCGTATCGCTATTCAAAGGAGAAATGCTCGTCAAAGACCTCAACCCTGATGAAATTGATTTTTTCGATAAAAAAAATTACTCGCTCATCAGCAAATATCTTTACAGAGTACAGAAAATAGCCTGCGGAGATTATACATTTCGTCACCACCTTGCTACAAAAATCAAACACAAACATGACGAACAACGTATTTCTAGTCTAAAAAATCTGGAATCTTACACCAAAGTCAAAATCAACAGACTTGGCATGATTACTGATGTACAAAAAATATGTAATAACGCTTAATTATCAATGGTTAATGATTAATTTTTTATCTTATACTATTTTTCACACAGCAAAAAAAACAAAAAAGTGAATCATTAATCATTGCCCCTTAATCGTTCATCATTAAACCTAACCATTTATAAAACCCGTATTCGCCCCACTCAACGAATACCCAATATCTGTGACCCAAAATGATAAAAAGAACGCTCTATTTTGGTAGCCCAGCCTACCTCAATATCCACTTACAACAACTGGTCATCAAAAAACCCGATAAGCCCGATTTCAAACACACCGTTCCGGTGGAAGACATCGGCATCGTGCTGCTCGACAATCCGCAAATCACGATTTCACATTCGGTGATGCAACAACTGCTCAAAAACAATGTCGCCTTTATCACATGCGATGAAAAACATCTGCCAACAGGTTTGCTGCTTTTGCTCAATGGGCATACAAAACAAAGCCTGCATTTCAAACATCAAGTCAGTGCTTCCGAACCGCTCAAAAAGCAACTTTGGCAACAGACTGTCATCAGCAAAATCAATAATCAAAGTCGCGTATTGGCTCGACTCGGCATCCCCAACGACCGCTTTGCGCCCCTGATGCGTAAGGTGCAAAGCGGTGATGTGACGAATGTAGAAGGACATGCCGCCAAGCTCTATTGGGAATCCTTGTTTCAGGATTTTACCCGCGAGCGATTTGGCGATTATCCGAACAATTTGCTCAATTACGGCTATGCCATTTTGCGGGCTATCGTGGCGCGTGCGCTGACGGCTTCGGGCTTGCTGCCTACCTTCGGGATTCATCACCGCAACCAGTATAATGCCTACTGCCTTGCCGATGACATCATGGAACCTTATCGCCCTTATGTCGATTACCTTGTGGTACAAATCATGGAGGAATACGATGAACCCGTAGAAGACCTGACACGCGATATGAAAGCACACTTGCTCGAAATCGCTACTGTCGATACCGTCATCAATGGCAGGCGCGGACCGCTCATGGCAAATGTCACCCGCACCACCGCTTCCCTGCATCAATGTTTTGCCGGAGAACGCAGAAAAATTCTCTTTCCTGAATTTTGAGTGTTGTGGTGTTGAAGTGTTGATGTGTTGTTTATTGCAGTTGTCACTACGACACGTCAACACCACAACACGTCAACACCACAGCACCACAATACCACAACACCACAACACTTTATGAACAATTCTAATCGCCTCAACCAATACCGTATCATGTGGATAGTAGTCCTATTTGACCTCCCGACCAATACCAAAAAAGAACGCAAAGCCGCCAGCGGATTTAGAACCAAACTCTTGAAAGATGGTTTTACGATGTTCCAATTTTCGGTGTATATGCGACATTGCCCAAGCCGCGAAAACGCACAAGTGCATATAGAACGCGCCAAACTCAACCTCCCGCCATACGGTCAAGTGGCATTTATGATGTTTACCGACCGACAATTTGGTATGATGGAGATATTTTATGCGACCAAAAAGACCGATACGCCGCGAGGACCGCAGCAACTGGAAATGTTTTGATTAATGATTAATTGTTAATGATTAATCATCTTTTGTGAAAACATGAAGGCGAACTAATTTTTTTTAAAATTAGCTCGCCTTTCTATGTCTTTTTGTGAAAAAAGTGGTCATAAAATTTGTTTTTTTCATTCCCAAACGTAGTGTTTATGTTACGTTAGAAACGAAAAAATGGTCATCGTGTATATGCCTGAACATAAAAATTAGTCATTTTTTAAATCCTAACAAGTTCACTAAGTTGCTGATTACTAAAACTTTACAAGGGTGACATTGTTTATGACCAATGTAAAGATACAATTTGAAAGCTAATCACAACTCTACATCTCTAATCTCACGATTAGCCATTATTGTTTATGACCAATGTAAAGATACAATTTGAAAGCTAATCACAACAACGATGCACGACAATAGCGGCGGCGCTTTATTGTTTATGACCAATGTAAAGATACAATTTGAAAGCTAATCACAACTGTAAGTCGCCCTTTGGACCTTCGACAAAAATTGTTTATGACCAATGTAAAGATACAATTTGAAAGCTAATCACAACATTGAATTAATAGAGGAGAAGAATGCCAACATTGTTTATGACCAATGTAAAGATACAATTTGAAAGCTAATCACAACGACGGATAGATATAGGTTTTTGAATCCGTAATTGTTTATGACCAATGTAAAGATACAATTTGAAAGCTAATCACAACGTGAAAAAGCGGACAAGCCTTTTCATATCGATTGTTTATGACCAATGTAAAGATACAATTTGAAAGCTAATCACAACGGGTTCATGGAGTTTGCAAATCCAAAAAGCATTGTTTATGACCAATGTAAAGATACAATTTGAAAGCTAATCACAACCCTGTATGTCCATGACCAAGAATTAGGAATATTGTTTATGACCAATGTAAAGATACAATTTGAAAGCTAATCACAACTTCTCGCGTCTTTGGGTTTTCGATGCTTTTATTGTTTATGACCAATGTAAAGATACAATTTGAAAGCTAATCACAACGCCTTGTCTCTTATGTCATATATATCTACCATTGTTTATGACCAATGTAAAGATACAATTTGAAAGCTAATCACAACCTTGCTAATCCGATAGCAATAGTGTAAGGCATTGTTTATGACCAATGTAAAGATACAATTTGAAAGCTAATCACAACATGACACTATCAACATAGTCTAATTGTGCGATTGTTTATGACCAATGTAAAGATACAATTTGAAAGCTAATCACAACCTCCGTAATCTCAAGCACACCCTTATCAACATTGTTTATGACCAATGTAAAGATACAATTTGAAAGCTAATCACAACTGTAAAGGAACAATTGGAAAACCCAAAAAAATTGTTTATGACCAATGTAAAGATACAATTTGAAAGCTAATCACAACCGGCAATGACTGGGAAAACTTGGATGCAGAATTGTTTATGACCAATGTAAAGATACAATTTGAAAGCTAATCACAACGGGCGCGATAGGCGTTGCTAACGATATATATTGTTTATGACCAATGTAAAGATACAATTTGAAAGCTAATCACAACTAAGTCCATAATTCATCGATACACGGAACTATTGTTTATGACCAATGTAAAGATACAATTTGAAAGCTAATCACAACAACGGCATGCAACAATGGCGCAATTGATGAATTGTTTATGACCAATGTAAAGATACAATTTGAAAGCTAATCACAACGAAATTTTACGAAGATTACCTAAGTCAGATATTGTTTATGACCAATGTAAAGATACAATTTGAAAGCTAATCACAACAGCTTCAAGCCTGTTATTCGGGCAAAAGCAATTGTTTATGACCAATGTAAAGATACAATTTGAAAGCTAATCACAACACCGCTCCTACGGATGCGCCGCGTCCATTGATTGTTTATGACCAATGTAAAGATACAATTTGAAAGCTAATCACAACACGACATCCAAAAATAAGCATTCAATGCTTATTGTTTATGACCAATGTAAAGATACAATTTGAAAGCTAATCACAACAGGACGCTACAAAGAACATATCGTAAAAACATTGTTTATGACCAATGTAAAGATACAATTTGAAAGCTAATCACAACTCGCTGCTGGTGCTTTTCCACCTTCCACTAATTGTTTATGACCAATGTAAAGATACAATTTGAAAGCTAATCACAACTGACCTATATATAGTATGCCAAGATGCTCCATTGTTTATGACCAATGTAAAGATACAATTTGAAAGCTAATCACAACTCGCACAAAGGCAAGGGTGCAGCACCCAAAATTGTTTATGACCAATGTAAAGATACAATTTGAAAGCTAATCACAACTCCTTGTCAGGAATCAATAATCGACTTCACATTGTTTATGACCAATGTAAAGATACAATTTGAAAGCTAATCACAACGCCCGGAACACAACGGCGGCATTGCCGCGAATTGTTTATGACCAATGTAAAGATACAATTTGAAAGCTAATCACAACGCAACACATGGGCGGTCGCGGAAATAAGTTATTGTTTATGACCAATGTAAAGATACAATTTGAAAGCTAATCACAACAACCGGATTGAAACAAAACGATTGTGCCGATTGTTTATGACCAATGTAAAGATACAATTTGAAAGCTAATCACAACTTATTGCCACCGTGTAATCTGTTGGAATTATTGTTTATGACCAATGTAAAGATACAATTTGAAAGCTAATCACAACTATCCTGTATCTTTGGCTAATAAGGAAGCTATTGTTTATGACCAATGTAAAGATACAATTTGAAAGCTAATCACAACCCTAATGTATTAGGTATTGTATCAACTTCTATTGTTTATGACCAATGTAAAGATACAATTTGAAAGCTAATCACAACGGGTGACATCGAAGAAGATTGGAACGCACCATTGTTTATGACCAATGTAAAGATACAATTTGAAAGCTAATCACAACTTGTACAGCTGTTGATGATGCATTGACGGCATTGTTTATGACCAATGTAAAGATACAATTTGAAAGCTAATCACAACATTGTCCTTGAAATGGTAATATTGAACCGATTGTTTATGACCAATGTAAAGATACAATTTGAAAGCTAATCACAACATCCTATCGCTCGTCGATGAAGTCAGATTAATTGTTTATGACCAATGTAAAGATACAATTTGAAAGCTAATCACAACATACGATTGATTATTGCGATACGCCTTATGATTGTTTATGACCAATGTAAAGATACAATTTGAAAGCTAATCACAACGTAATCTTCTGTAGATATGCCCGGTAGTTGATTGTTTATGACCAATGTAAAGATACAATTTGAAAGCTAATCACAACTATCGTAGGCAAGTCACCTGTGCTGTCAAATTGTTTATGACCAATGTAAAGATACAATTTGAAAGCTAATCACAACAAGCTACTCCCCTACTCCAGAAAGTAATGACCAATACAAATTTACAAAAAACCGAAAGTCCCCAAAGCGACTTCCGGTTTTTCGATATAATTTACAGTGGCACGGGCGGGAAGCACCGCACTACATCACTGCTTGGCAAATTGCAATACCTCACTCAATTGTTTTCCTTCGAGTGTGATAACATAATTTCCGGGTGTCCAACGGTTACAATCCAAATCAATCAGGTTGCCACCGATTTGAATATTTACATCTTGTGTAGCAACCAATTGTCCTACCATGTCATACACGCTTAAAATACTGCGTTCTTCAATAGCCGAATCAATATAAATCGTCGCGTTTGCCATAGCGGGTTGTGGATAAACATGCGTATCAAAATTATAGAATTTTTCGACGACCACATCACTATAAGTGACCTTCCCCGCAAAATCCACCATACTCAAACGGTAATAATTTGTACCTTCCATAGGCGTGCTGTGTACGTAGGTATAACTGTTGCGCTCTTGCGAAGTACCTGCACCGGCAATCGTTTTCAGTCCTCTGAAATCCATACCGTTTGTAGCGTGTTCTACCATAAAATAGTCATTATCCTGCTCTGTCTCTGTTTTCCAATTCAATTCAATACCACTGCGTGCGCGAGTTGCAGTAAAGCTGCTAAGTTCTACGGCAAGTGCTTCTTCTTCAGCTTCAAAAGTAAAGCCTATCGAACCACTGTCACCGCCATTTCCTAAAGCACGATTGACCGCAGTAGCTGCTACATGAAACTTGATTTTAGTACCCGACACCGAGTTGGGCTCAAAATCAAATGTAAAAACATTCGTATCACTAATATCATCATGTTCTAGATATTTACGACCACTTCCGGTAATAGATTCCTTTACATTATCGGACAAATTACTGTAAGTCACATCCAATGGAGTATCGTCATCATTCATTGCAATTAATTGAAAGCCATAGCCATTTGGCATACCCGAAGCCGCCGTTACTGTCACCTCAATCGGCGTGGGAGCCGCGAAACTGTAAGTTGGCTCACTAGCTTGTGAGGTCAATACGATAGTAATGTCTCCAAAGGCATTGTCACCATGACATGTAGTCGCACCACAGGTATTAGGCATATCGCCCGGTGCGCCTGTAAAACCCACTCCTAAAAGAGCCGCCGGACCGCCGGAGTATCCCGTCAACAGAAGCATTAGCGTACAAGCCAATGAAAAAAAGAAAAATGTATAAATTGTTTGCATTTTCATAAAATAAAAGTTTAGATAGATTAAGAAAATTAGTGTTTGTAATTTTTATGGGATGATATAATTTTTGGACTTTGGACAAAATGGAAATTAGGGAATTGGTTTTTGTACCCATGCTCATTTTTAATTTTTATTCAATAATGGATGGCATTGGGCTTGAATTTGGGCTAAAACTCGTCTGACATTTAAACTTTGTCGGAAAATATGAGTTCATCGGTAGATTTTGAAAATGTCTGACGAGTTTTAGCCCAAATTCGGAAAAAATATTCCATCCTAAACACAAATACATTGCTATTTTTAAAATGTACTATTGTCAAGTTAATTTAAAATTCATAAAATATTGATAATCAAGAATATTAGCGGGTACAAAAACGAATCGCATCCAAAAACGGATAAATTAATTCGCTCATCTGTATTAAAAGGTGAAAAGTACAAAATATGAAAATATCATTGCAATGTAAAATAATTTATTTTAAAATAATATTATTTATAAAATTTTGTAAATTAGTTTTTTATAAAAAATATTCACGTTATACACTTTTACATTTTACATTTATTATTTTACATTTT
>CALIZI010000421.1 GCA_938028705.1 uncultured Saprospiraceae bacterium
ATGGTCTTTAAATTTGTCGTACAGTTCATACACCAAACTCCCTAAGTCCTCAAAAAAAGCCACTTGTTCAGCTTTACTCAAGCTATGACGATGTTGCTGAGGCTGCTTTTTAACAATCTCCTCCAACATTATACGTTGAGCCGAGGTGAGGTCTTGGATAGCTGTCTCCTCCAAACTCTTGTAAAATTTTATCAACACACCCAACACCAATTCAAGCCGACTATTCATGGCAATATTCGAATCTAAGAGCTTACTGTCCATGCGAACTTTATGACCTTTTACCTCATATTTCTTACATTGTTTGCCTGTCAATTTGCGATAGCTCTGCTCTAATAAATCATCCCCCGTCTCGGCAGCATAAGCTTTCAGACGGGCTTTGAAATTATCCATAGTTGCTGTACAGGGAATCGAATCGCCCAAATTCAGCCCTAAAGCACAACGAACCAGCAAATTAAACTCGCACTGCTCAAACAAAACCTCATCTGTCCAGTTTTTGCCTTCTTTGAGGATAAGCATACTGACCAGTAAATAGATAGGGGCATTGGGGCGACCACCCCCCGCATACAGTACCGAAAATATATTTTCATCTATCTCACGGGTAACTTCATGGTAAAATTGGTGATGCCAACCTAAAGGATTACTTAAGCGGAGCCATTGACGGTCGTTTAATCGTTCCCGAATGACGCTGTCCAATAATGGAGGGGAAACTGGTAATTCGCGTGCTAAAAACATCGAAATCTCATTTAACGTATATAATAACACAAATATACAAAAGATTATTCGGATATTTCAATGAACTTACTTTTTTAGGGAAGACTCAGGGTTTATAAAGTAAATCAGGTAATTAGGTAATCAGTTGAACAAGTAATTAAGGTCGCATTGAAATATAGGCATTTTTAAATTAATTAAAATTATTTTATAATATTTTTTATTTTTAAAATGAATGATTTATGAATTTAATTTTTTAAATAATATGCTTATTTCAGCAAAGCCAATAAAATATTTTAAAATAAAATAAAACAAATTATAAATTTAATTTATTAAAATAACAAATAATTCGATATTCGACAACTCGATACTCGATAACTCGCTACTCAAAATATGGAAATTACACAACTTATCAGAACGGAAGTATCAAAAGCGGTCAAGGCATTATACGATTATAGTGTTGACGAACCGGATGTTTTATTGAACCCTACACGCAAAGAAATTGAGGGAGATTATACGGTAGTGGTTTTTCCATTTACTAAGGCGGCTAAGAAAGCTCCTCCTGTGATAGCTGAAGAATTGGGCAATTATCTGACAGAGCATGTGGAAGATATTTCGGGCTATACGACCATTAAAGGTTTTTTGAATCTGAATGTCAATGATGCGTATTGGTCAAAATTTTTATCGGATATTGCCACACAGGAAAATTACGGTTATCATACTTCAAATGGCAGAAAGGTAGTCGTGGAGTTTTCTTCTCCGAATACGAATAAACCTTTACACTTAGGGCATGTGCGTAATATCCTCTTGGGTTGGTCTATGAGTCGGATTTTTGAAGCATCGGGTTACGATACCAAGCGTGTACAAATTATCAATGATAGAGGTATTCATATATGTAAAAGCATGGTGGCATGGCAAAAATTCGGTGAAGGAAGAACGCCCGAATCAATGAGCAGAAAAGGCGATCATCTGGTAGGCGAGTATTACGTTATGTATAATAATGAGGAAAAAGAACAACGCGCAGCACTGGAAGCCGCAGACAATGGCGATGACGAACCCGCCATTTTGCAGGAAGCCCGCGAGCTACTCCTCAAATGGGAAGATAATGACTCCGATACCCGCGAATTGTGGAAAACAATGAACGGCTGGGTCTATACGGGTTTTGACGAGACGTATAAAAACTTGGGTGTGAATTTTGATAAAATATACTATGAATCAGAGACTTATTTATTAGGAAAAGATACCATTGAAAAAGGATTAGAAAAAAATATTTTCTATAAAAAAGACGATGGTTCGGTATGGATTGATTTGGAGGATGCGAAACTTGACCACAAATTGGTCTTGCGTAGCGATGGTACTTCGGTGTATATCACACAAGATATTGGCACTGCCGAAGAACGCTACCGCGACTACGAAATGGAAAAATCTATATACGTAGTAGGCAACGAGCAGGACTATCATTTTAAGGTGCTTTTTGAGATTCTCAAACGATTGGAAGAACCTTATGCGGAAGGTTTGTATCACCTTTCTTATGGTATGGTAGAGCTGCCCGAAGGTAAGATGAAATCGCGTGAAGGTACAGTAGTAGATGCCGACGATTTGATGACAGAAGTGGTGCAAGTAGCTAAGGAAGAATCATTGGAAAGAGGTGATGTCGGTAGTTTGTCGGAGGAGCGTCAGCAGGAAATTTGGCGAAGAATCGGTATGGCGGCACTCAAGTATCATATCATTCGGGTGACTCCGCGCAAGAAGATATTGTTTGACCCAAAAGAATCGGTGGATATACAAGGTCAATCCGGTCCTTTTGTGCAGTATGCTTATGTACGAACACACTCGGTGCTGAATAAAGCGGGTGAGTGGAACGCCGATATGACCAACTACACAACAGCACAGCCACAAGAAAAAGAACTGCTGATGTTGATACGCAAATACGGGGATGTGATTGCCGATGCAGCGAAAAATTATGACCCTTCGCTCGTCGCCAATTATGTGTATGACTTAGCCAAAAGTTTTAATAAGTTTTATCACGATATTCCTATACTCAAAGCAGAAAGTGAAGCCGCCAAAGGCTTCCGCCTTACACTGACACAAACGGTGGGCAAGGTTCTGACTTCGGCGTTGGATTTGTTGGGTATCGAGGTGCCGGAGCGAATGTAGTGAAGCAAATTCCAAATTCCAACGCAATATCGCGTAAAAGTGTGTTTGTCTTTATTTAGGGTTTTCTGATTTTTTTATAAAAAATATCAGAAAACCCTATTTTTTTGAAAAAAAAAATTGTTCATATATTTTTTATTAAAATTAATCGCATGAAAATTAATTAATTTTTATCTAAATTATGTTTAGTTTGTTGATTATTAGTTGTTAATAATGCATTTAATATTATTTTATATTTGTGGAGTTACTTAATCGTAAGTTTTTCGTCGTATAAAAATAATGGCTTGTTTAAACTCTTTTTCGTTTTTTTATGTAGATAAAGTCTTTATTTTCAAGGTTTAATAATGAAACTTTCTGAAAAATATTCCGTAATACATTCCGGTATAAATAAAATATTATTTTTACAAAAGAGATAGACCCCTCTGAAACCATCAAACACTTAACGACATTCCCCTGTACTTAATAATAATCCAACAATGATAGCAAGAGGCACGAAAGAAAAACTGAGAAGACAACTCTTACGTGAAATCAACCGAAAAATCAGGATATTGGAGTTTAGAGTATTTACCAATGCACAAGCTGCACCAAAAACAGACCACGTATTTTTGACCGCTTCTAACGATAATTTTGATACCCTTTCGCAATTGGTATCAACCAGCAAACAGCAAGAAGAAATTAATCATATTATATGTGTGTCCAACCAACATATTCTCAAATTGAGGTTGATAAAAAGACTTTTGAATGTTCGCAATGTAATTTGTGTATTCAAATGTCTCGCCAATGATAAATATCAATATATCAGTCTTAATGAATTGAATGAATTATTGGGAAAAGGTAGTAAAATAAGTTGCGAAAAAGAACAACCGAAGGTATTGACTAAATACTCTATCACGACTTGACTGGAAAATAAAAGACCCGACAACCACATTAGCTGCCGGGTATATGAAGAACATAGTTTTGCTCTTTAGTATCTTGAATAATGTTGTAATGCTTTAATGTTGTAATGCGATAATATTTAGTTCATTAATATATTTTTCATCATTATCGCATTAAAGCATTTCATCATTATCGCATTACCACCTAATTATCCGTCTTGATACGTTTATTTTCTTCTTCCAAACCTGTTTTGCGTTTGCGGCTTTTCACTTTTTCATTGCCAATCATATAGTTGAAATTGACTCTGAACCTGCGACTATCCCAGCCACCATTGGCATTCATATACAAATCGCCAAAGCGCGAAGTACCGCTCCATTGGTTGGTTCTGAATACATCAGTCAGTGAAATTTTCAGTTTACCTTTATTATCCAAAATCTTTTTCTGAACACCTATATCCATGCTACCTATGGGGTCTGTTTTCATATTGCCTGCCCATACACTTGGCGAGGAGAACCAACCCGAAACCTCTAAAGAAATATCTTTGGGCAACTTAAAGGTCTGTTGCGAATAAGCATTAAAAGTCGTTGCACGTACATCAATAATTCTGCCACCTCCATAATCTGCCTGATTGTGTATGTGGAAGAGGGTCAGGCTCGTATAATTGCTCCACCAATCTTTAATTGGTATCGGCGCAGCAATGTTGATGCTATAATGGTCTTGTACCGCAATGTTTTCCCAAGTGATATAACTCGCATTCAGATTATTATTGTCAATATCTACTAAACGAGTAATGACATCATTTGTTCTGCTATAGCTCAAAGTAGTATTGAGCGAATAATTGAAGGAATGGCGCAATTGGAATTGGTTGGTATATTCTGGTCTCAGCGAGACATTCCCTTTTTCATAAGTCAACTCGTCCAGTCTGCTTTCAAACGGATTCAAATCTTGGTACGAAGGTCGGTTAATTCTTCGACTATATGAGACATTGAAGCTGTTTTTTTCATTCATTTGCCACGACAAACCGCCCGAAGGGAAAAAATTAACATAATTATCTGTGTTCGTTTCACCTTCCCCAATATAGGGAGTCAAATCGCCTGTCCAATTCGTATGCTCTGTCCGCAAACCTGCATTGATACCTACTTTTTTGATTTGGGCAGAATAATTGACGTAAGCCGCATTGACATTTTCTTTATATATAAATTGATTGCTTCGATATTTATCTAAATCGCGTATCCCATTATATACATTAAAAAAATCAAATACATTATCCGTTATTACATAAGCTGTTTTGATACCTGCACCGATTTTGCCCTTAAAAGCAGGTTGTTCATAATCTACCTTGAAGGTATAAATATCAATATCCGTAGGTGCCAACATCGCATAATATGTTTGACTTTGCGTTATGGTTTCTGTCGGATCTTTGTAAGTATTAGGTTGGTCATCCTCCGTATCATTTCTAAAAATACCATAATCGGCATCAATATTTATGGTACGTTCTTTTCCATTGTCAAACTGATAATTCAAATTAAAATTAGTGTTGTTGCGCCCTCCTTCGGTGGTACTGTTGGCAATCAGGATGCTGTCAATTTCCGTATTACCCATCCTTGAAATAGGTGCGCGAGTATCACTTCTAAAATCGTAAGTATTCGTCGAACCATTTACCAAAAAGCCTATCGTATTTTTTTTATTAACGAAAAAATCAGTACCCAGTTTGTAATTATGCCCCTGCCAGTGACTTGACATATCTGTTTGTGTATCAATTATACTTCCATTTTGCTCTCTGTACAAATTCATAAAATTGACATTTTCGCCATTAAAATATCCATAATTTCCGAATACATTAAGCCGTTTATTGCGATAATTGGCATTGACCGAGCCATTATACTGTCGCTTAATACCTTGCGAAAAACCGAGACTGATATTGGCATTGGAGCCGATATTACTGTCTTTTTTCAACTTGATATTGATGATGCCCGCATTGCCTTCTGCATCGTATTTGGCAGAGGGATTGGTAATGAGTTCGATGGCATCAATCTGATCGGCTTGTAGCGATTTGAGATAGTTTGCGAGGTCATCGCCACTCAAGGGACTTTCCTTTCCGTCAATATACACCCGCACACCACTTTTGCCGAGCAGGTTGATATTTTCGTTGTTGTCAATCATCACACCGGGCGATTTTCGGAGCAGTTCCAAGACATTACCGCTACTCGAATTAATAGTTCCGGCTACATTGAAGACCATCTTATCTGCCTTCATTTCAATCATAGGGCGTTGGGCGGTTACGGTGACTTCATCCAACTGTGTACCGGCTGCTTGTAATGTAATTTGAGGAACTTCGTAATTCGCTGAATTAAATTCAAAAACATCCGAATAATAGTTCTCAAAACCAATGTAATTGACCATCAACCGATACGAGCCATGAGGAATCCTGACCATCTCAAATTCACCGTTTTCATTCGTGATAGCTCCCTTGACCATACTGCTGTCGGTAGCCGTTTGTAAGATAACATTTGCATATAAAGCTGCTTGATTATCAGCGTCATATACCGTTCCGATGATTTTTCCTGTACTTTGTGCCTGCATTTGAATGGCGCATAGCAATGCCATTAAAAGCGTGTTTACTTTTAGCATAGTTTTATAATATTTTTTAAGATAGTTAGATGTTGGAAAGTTGTTAATCAGTTGATTAAGTGAATTAAATTTTTATATTATAATTATCTTTTTATTTTAAAATATTTTTATTAATAAATAATTTAATATTATTAAAAAAATATTATTTTGTAAATAATTTAAAATTATAATATAAAAATAATGTAAGAAGTGTATTTAACCACACATTAATGCACCAATCAATTGATTCAACATTAGCCAACAGGAAACGGGGGAGTTTCCAAAGTTAATGAATACCGCAAAGGTGTATATTCGTCACCGATTTGACCTATTTTTTTCGTCAAACATACATTTTTCTTCGACGAAAAACATATTTTTTTATTATCACATTTTATTCATTATATAAGACGTAATGAGGTCGAAAACATAAAAGACAAGATTATTTTTAAAAGGTTGCAAATTTAGATTTTGGACAAAGGAAATTGGGAAATTAGGTAATCCCGATAACTATCGGAACTTTTTTACATTTTTACAAAAAATAATTAATTACATGTTTTATTTTATTAATAAAATTTATTATCAATGAGTTATGGTTTTAAACCGAGTTAATTTCGCAGGAAAGTAGTTGACACTTTTTCTACTTCATTTTAAAATAAAAACAATATTTAAACACTCCGTTTATTAAACTTCAAAGAGTTTAGTAAACGTATATAAAGCACTGATATTTAGTTAGTTACTAATTCCGGTAATATGCTTCTCCGATAGCCGTCGGAGACTAAATTCTAAAAGTTTAGTAAACGGGTTACATCATTTTTATCTGTAATAAAATGTCAACCAATTTTCTAAACATGCCATTTATTTTCCTTATTTTGTGCTGTTTTTATCAAGTAGCGGATTGGCTAATTAAACCAAACCATAGACAAAATATTTGTTTCGTAATAATATATTAGATAACTTGACAATGTCATGTTTTAAAAATAAAAGTATGTTTGTGTTTAATATGGGATATTTTTTCCGAATTTGGGCTAAAACTCGTCAGACATTTAAACATTGCTGGAAAATATGACATCATCGGTGAATTTTGAAAATGTCTGACGAGTTTTAGCCCAAATTCAAGAGCAAAATACCAATTACATTAAATAAAAATCGAACATGACATTGTCAAGATAACTCGCTACTCACCAACTCGTAACTCGCTAACTTAATTATTGTGCTATTAAATATCAATGCCGACAATCCGCAAATGCGTAAAATTGACCAAGTGGTGGATAGCTTGAAGAATGGGGGAGTCATTATTTATCCGACAGATACGGTCTATGCTTTGGGCTGTGATATACAACACAAAAAAGCGATAGAAAAAGTTTGTCAATTAAAAGGTATCAAACCGGAAAAGTCGAATCTGTCCATCATCTGTAAAAACCTCAGCCAACTTTCGGAATATACTGCTCAATTGGACAATCGCCTGTTTAAGACCATGCGAAAGGTATTGCCCGGACCTTATACTTTTATCTTGAAAGCCAATAGCAGCGTACCGAAATTATTTAAAAATAATAAACGTACCATAGGTGTTCGTATTCCTGATAATAGGATTATACAAACAATAGTAGAGGAACTCGGTAATCCCATTCTCACCACCTCGCTCAAAACAGATGATGACATCCTCGAATACCCGAATGACCCGATTGATATATACGATGATTATCAGAAAATCGTTGATATAGTGATTGACGGCGGCTTGGGCGGTATGACTCCTTCTACGGTGGTCAATTGCATAGGTGGCGAGCCAGAAGTGGTACGCGAGGGTGCAGGGGATGTGGATGTTTTTTTGTAGTTTTACATCGAAATTCAAAAACTTTTTAGGTTGGAAAAACGTAATATATTTAGGTACGAGACATATCTGCAAGAAGTCAGGAAAATTCATGGTATTGAGTGTCCTGTGGAAGATGCGGAGCGTAGAAATATTGAAGCGTTCAGATGGGTGAATGAACCTATAACGGAGGAAAATTTCTTTCCAACGCGGGTATTGGATGAGTTGAAGAAAAAGAAAATACGAATATTCCCGAAAGGGCATAGATTAAATTGTATATATCATTCTTTGTCTCTTTTTATCAGCGAGGAAGATGCTAAAAAGAAGTTTAATAGTTTTTCCAAAACTTCCAGAAAATCAATCGGATATACGCATCTTGCTCAAGGTGAAATTACAGAAAATGACGGTGAGTGTACTGATATTGATGATATGGGGCATTTTTCATTTTTTGAATACGAAGATATAAGTCTCAAAGATAAATTTAAAATAATATCAACGTTATGATACAACAAGATGGCATTCAACTTCCTGAGTTTCCTTTCAAAGAACTCAAATTATTCCATCATATTCTTTTTCATGATGAACCGTTTTTATCGCATGTGCAAGATGAAGATAATGCAGATTATTTGGGATTATGGGTAGATAACAACGAAGACGCTCACAGGTGGTTGGTTTTCAGAGTGCAGCCTATAGATTTGAAAGGTTATTTAGAAGGAAAAATTCCATTAAGAAATTTAGTGCTATCCACAAGCAATGACTTTATCTTTCTAACCGATATGGTTGACGGAAATTATGTGAATACTATAATGTTAAAGCCTACACATCTTGTTGCTGATTATATTCCCGAACCAGAGTTGTTTTACTTAATGAATATTCCAAAAAAATATACAGAATTTTTCAAGCAAACGCTTGCACCTGTGCCTGTCTAAATTTTTTGTTATGAAAAATCAAAAAGGCATACAGTTATCGGAATTTCCATTAAAAGATTTAGAAGTATTTGAACATATTTTATTTCACGATACTCCTGTACTTTCACATGTTCGAGACTCAACAAAAAATAATTATCTGGCTTATTGGATAGATGATGATAATGTGGCTTATCGTTGGTTGATATTCAAAATAGACCCAATTGATTTAGAGGTTTATTTGAGTGGTAAAATTCCTCTCAAAAGTCTCGTCATGTCTCCAAAAAATGATTTTGTTTTTTTTACAGATATGAACGACGGACAATATACAAATAACATTATGGTCAAACCCGTTGACCTCATCCCCGATTACATTCCCGACGAAGATTCTTTTTATCGTTCGGGAATTGATAAAAAATACACCGAATTTTTCAAACAAACCCTCACCCCCGTATCTGCCTAAAACGATAATTCAAATAAATGACAATCAAGAAATTACTCTTCACCCCGATATTATCACTCTTCGCCCTGTTCGCTGTTGCCCAAACGGGTGACATCCGCGGCTTTGTATATGACCAAGAAAACGGAGAACCGGTGCTTTTTGCAACGGTTTTTTTAAGCGGTACAAGCTATGGCGGCACAACTGACATTAATGGCTTTTTTAATATCGCCAAAGTACCTGTGGGTACATACACACTCACCTGCACCTACGTAGGCTACGACAGCACAGGTGTAACGGTGGACTTAAAAGCAGGGCGTATCATCAATCAAAGTCTGTACCTCACAGAGAGTTCGACCCAGCTCTCCGAAATCAAAGTAACCGCCAAACGTGAGGAGTCGCGTTCTGATGTAAAAATCTCCACTATTAAGGTGACACCAAAGGACATCAAGTCCATTCCGGGTACAGGCGGACAAGCGGATTTGGCGCAATATCTCCAAGTGTTGCCCGGTGTTATTTTTACCGGAGACCAAGGCGGTCAATTGTACATTCGTGGTGGTTCGCCCATTCAAAATAAAATCCTGCTCGATGGGATGACCATTTACAATCCTTTTCATTCGATTGGTTTTTTCTCGGTATTTGAGACCGAAATTATCCGCAATGTAGAAGTCATGACAGGTGGTTTTAGTGCCGATTATGGCGGACGTGTCTCAGCGGTAATTGACATTACTTCGCGCGACGGCAACAAAAAACGCTTTGGCGGATTGATTGGTGCCAATCCTTTTCAAGCCAATGTCTTGTTGGAAGGACCTATCGTAAAACTTGACGAAGATAGCGGTACAAGTGCGTCCTTTATCCTCACAGGTAAACATTCTTATTTAGAAGAAACCTCCAAATCGCTGTACAGTTATATAGACAGTACGGGTTTGCCTTTTGGTTTTACCGACCTTTACGGAAAGGTCTCCTTGACGAGCAAAACAGGCTCTAAACTCAACGCATTTGGTTTTAATTTTCGGGATAATGTCGATATTTCCAACACCTCAAATCTGGATTGGAACAGCTACGGCGGTGGTGTGAATTTCAAACTCATCCCCAATTATGCCAAGACGATTATTGGTGGTCATTTTGCTTATTCCCAATACGATATTGCTTTGAATGAAACCGACGAAAGACCCCGCGAAAGTAGTATCAATAGTTTTGAAATAGGTTTTGATATTACAGGCTATGGGCAAGATAGCGAGTTCAATGCAGGTATCGAATTGGAAGGACCGGCTACGGCATTCAGCTTTACCAATGGCTTGGGTATCAATGTGGAAGAAGATGCTTTTAATACCAATTTCGCGGGTTTTGTCAAGTATAAAAAACGATTGGGCAGCCTTGTTTTTGAGCCGAGTATGCGCGTGCAATATTATGCCTCTATCAGCGATTTTTCTTTTGAACCCCGCTTAGGTATGAAGCTCAATGCCACGGACAATCTGCGCTTCAAATTTGCCGGAGGTATCTTTTCCCAAAACCTCATTAGTGCCGTCAATGAGCGCGATGTTGTCAATCTGTTTGTCGGTTTTCTCTCCTCTCCCGGTCAGGTCGCTACACCCGGTACCAGTCAAAAAGCTGACTATCGTTACCAACGTTCCATACATGCTATCGGTGGTGTAGAGATTGATTTATTTGAAAATCTGGAACTCAATATCGAACCTTATTACAAATATTTTCCGCAACTTATCAACGTCAATCGCAACAAACTCAGTGCAAGCGACCCGAACTATAGCACTGAAAAAGGCGATGCCTACGGTATCGACTTTCTGTTGCGTTACGATACCAAAAGTCTGTTCCTTTGGGCAGCTTATTCCTTCGGTTTTGTCAATCGTGATGATGGCGAGCAGGTCTATCCCACACACTTTGATCGTCGGCACAATATCAACCTTGTCGGCAATTACAAATTTGGTGCAGACCGCCTGTGGGAAGCCGGCGTACGTTGGAATATCGGTTCAGGATTTCCATTTACCTTGACACAGGGTTTTTATGAAGATTTTAATTTTGAAGATGGTATCAATACCGATTTTATTAGTGAAAACGGCGACTTGGGTGTTATTTATTCCGATGACAGAAACTCCGGCAGATTGCCCTATTATCATCGTATGGATGTATCGCTAAAACGAACTTTAGAATTTACAAAATATTTAAAATTAGATATTTACGCAGGCGTGACCAATGTATATAATCGTGAAAATATCTTTTATTTTGACCGCATTCGCTACGAGCGCGTGAATCAATTGCCCTTGCTGCCAAGCATGGGAATGACGATGAGTTTTTAATGGGTTTTTCATATATTTAATTTATAATTATTTTAAAACAATGCCATTGAGCTAAGTAGTTTTAAATAGTATTTACAACTTAGCTTAATGGCATTGCATTTTAGCCCCAATAACATTCCATACTTCCTTCCTTTCTTAATATTTTCATCTGAATTTTAATTTTTTTCAATAAAAAATTTGCAAACTAAAAAAAAGTTTCTACATTTGGTCAACCAAAAATTGGTCAACCAATTTTTGGTTGACCAAATTGAGCACAAAATAACACCTTTATATATGTTGGAAAATTTCAGTGAGATTAAAGTAGAAACCCCCGTTGATAAAATCATTCGGCAGATACGCAGTTTGATTACTTCGGGGCAGTTGAACGCAGGGGATAAATTGCCTTCTGAAAGACAATTGGCAGAAAAATTCGCGATTGGTCGCTCGTATGTGCGCGATGCCATCCGCAAATTGGAATTTTACGGTATCGTCAAGACCATGCCGCAGTCGGGAACAGTGGTTGCGGGCTTGGGGATTACAGCTTTGGAAGGTTTGATTACAGATGTGTTAGAAATTGAAGACACTGATTTTGCTTCCTTAGTCGAAACGCGAGTGTTGCTCGAAATAAAATCTGCCATGCTTGCTGCCGAGCGCAGAAGTTCTGATGATATCATCTCTTTAGAAAAAGCCCTGACCGCCTACGAAACCAAACTCGCACAAGATGGGCAAGCCGTAGAAGAAGATTTATTATTTCACCTCAAAATCGCCGAAGCCGGCAAAAATAAAGTCCTTAAATCACTCATGCTCATCATCATCCCCGATATTATTAAGAGTTATGCCACACTCAAGGTGTGTAACAGCGATACCGTCTCCAAAACAATTGATGAACACCGCCAAATTCTCGATTATATTATTCAACAAGATACCGAAGCGGTACAAAAAGCCATGCAACTCCACCTTCAGGATGTGCTTGGGTTCTCTCGGAAAAGTATTTAGGTGGAGGCTGATATTAAATTTGGAGGCTACCCATTTAACTTTGCCTAAACCGAATACTCGTCAGACGAATCCCTTTATTCAATGCGAATATTTTATGAGATAAACTCACGACATTTCACAAAAACCTTCGTCAGACAACAAAATTTTTACATTGTATTAAAATAAATATTTTACCTTGACAATGTTAAATTAGATTTTTGTTTACTATAAAATAGGTGTCTCGAATTTGACCTAAAACTCGTCAGACATTTTCAAAATGTCAGACGAGTTTTAGGTCAAATTCGAGGCAGACTTCCGATTTTAAGTATAAACATACTTTTATTTTTTTAATTTAAAATTATCAAGTTACAAATTGAATAATAATATTTATAAATAAATTTATATTTCACAAAAAATAATTAATTATAATATTTTTTTTATTAGCTAAAATAAATTTTATAATCATTTGATTTTAAATAAAAAAATCGCAAATATTCTCGTCGGACATTTCATAAAATGTCCGACGAATAGGCACCCGAAAACATTAATTCTCACCCCCGGAAACTACAAACACGACTTCAAGCGACAAACTATAAATCAATTTTTACGTTATGAAAAATACCATACTCTACTATAAAATCCTATGCCTTATGGTACTTGGGATTTTGTATTGCCAGTTGAGTTTTGCGACAAATTCAACAACAAATTTGGCACTTGATAATCTACATGAAACACCTACTAAGACGATTAGCGGAACGATTACCGACGATAACGGAGAGCCACTGATAGCCGTCAATGTAGCCGTAAAAGGCACTGTACGCGGCGCAATCACCGATGTCAATGGTAAATTTACGATTGAAGCCAATGAAGGTGAAATCTTGGAAATTTTTTATGTGGGCTATATCAATCAAGAAGTTGTAATCGGCAGTGAATCAAACTACGTCATCGCGATGCGTCCTGACAGCGAATTGTTGGATGAAGTGGTCGTTATCGGTTACGGTAAACAGAAGAAATCACACCTCACCGGTTCAGTTTCTAAGATTGAAAATGAGCAACTCGACCAAATTCCTATTGCGCGTGTCGATGATGCGATAGTCGGTCAGGTAGCGGGTATCAATGTTCAGATGAGCAACCCGGCTGCAGGTGAAGCACCCGATATTCGTGTGCGCGGACAAGGCTCTATCTCCTTCGATTCCAATCCATTAATCGTAGTGGATGGTATCGCGGTAGGTACGGATGCCGATTACCTGTCCAGTTTGGATATGAACGATGTGGAGTCTATCGAAATCTTGAAAGATGCCGCTTCGTCTGCCATTTATGGTTCGCGAGGTGCGAATGGTGTCATTATGATTACCACCAAAGACGGTGCAGAAGGTCCGACTACATTCAGCTATAATACCTATGTGGGTTTCAAAGATGTTCCTGCCACCGACGTACTCACGACCGTAGATGATTGGTTGCAATACACCCGCGAAAATAATAATGGTGAATTGCCCGACAAATTACAATACGTCGAAGCACTTCAAGCTGCCGGAGTTCCCGAAACAAATTGGGAAGAAGTCATGTTTGATGGCGGAATGATTCACAGTCATTCGCTTTCAGCAAGAGGTGGTACGAAAAATACCAAATTCAGAGCTGCCGTCAGTTATCTTGACGACCAGGGGGTTTTATTGACAGATAATTTTGAAAAAATTAATTTCCGACTGAATTTAAATACAAAAA
The DNA here is from genome assembly GCA_938028705.1 of uncultured Saprospiraceae bacterium. Classification (GTDB taxonomy): domain Bacteria; phylum Bacteroidota; class Bacteroidia; order Chitinophagales; family Saprospiraceae; genus JAHDEO01. The sequence goes on from CALIZI010000421.1 coordinate 14,491, forward strand.
TCAGCAATAGAGTCACTTTTGGAGTCACGCTAAATCCCTCACGCACAGTGCAGCGGAGATTCCCGATAGGCGTACACGATGCAGTTCGCCAACACGCTTGGTTGCCACTTTATCTTGATAATACAAGTATTCAATATGTCAATCGCTTCCGCGAAAATGGCAGATGGACAGATGCACAAGTGGGTGATTATGCGATGGAACGTATGTTTGACGATTACGACCTCGAAGGCGGCACGCCATCCGAAGGAAGTGGTACAGATATAAGTGGTACATCTAACCAAAGCTCACTCGCAAAAGTCCTCGAAAGAGAACGTTATAAGTACCAAACCAAAATTTTCGCCAATGCTTTTGTGAATGTCAAACTATTCGATGGTTTGTCCTTCAAACAAACCGTTGGTGGCGATATTCGCTTCACAAAAAATACACGTTGGGCAGGTGTACAAGCTTCGCGTAATGGCGCGTCGGATTCCGAATCTATCCTCACCACAGAGGACAGATTGCATACCATCAACGAAAGTACACTCAACTATAATAAAGAAATTGGCAATCACGAAATCAATGCTGTTGCGGGTTTTGCTTTTGAAAGTTGGGATAGAGAATACAGCGAACTCGAAGCCGCAGGTTTTGAAAATGACTTGATACAAACGATTCCCGCTGCCAACCTCGTTGGTGCAGAGACTTCTTCTTCCAGAGAAGCATTAGTATCCTACCTGTCGCGTGTCAATTATGCCTTTGCTGACAAATATTTGTTCTCATTGAGCGCACGTTGGGATGGTAGTTCCAAATTCGGACCCGATAGCAAGTTCGGTTTCTTCCCTGCCGCATCCGTAGGATGGCGTATTTCACAAGAAAATTTCTTGAAAGATAATGATATTATCGACGAACTCAAGTTGCGCTTCAGCTACGGTATTACGGGTAGTAATTCGGGCATTGGCGAGTACGACCATATCGGTTTGATTGAACCTGTCGGTACGGCACTCGGTGGTAGCAATATCGGTTTCAATGCCACCAATATCTCCAATTCATTACTTGGTTGGGAGCAACTTGTAGAATATAATCCGGGTATCGACCTCTCTATTTTGGGCGGACGCTTCGGCGCATCATTCGACTATTACAATCGTACAAGTGAAGACCTCTTATTGAATTTACCAATTCCTTCGGTGACAGGCTTTGGCTCGGCTTTGGTCAATCAAGGTGTGGTCGAAAACAGGGGATTCGAACTCGAACTTCGCGCAGGTCTTATTTCCAACAGTAAATTCTCTTGGAATACTTCCGCAATTTTCACCCGCAATCAAAACGAACTCATTGATTTTGCAGGTGCAAGTGGCTTAATTAGTATTGTAGATGACAAACGCCCTGCCGAATGGATCGCATTGGAAGGACACCCGATTTCTTCCTTTTATGGTTATGTCGTAAAAGATGAAATTGCTTTAGAATATCTCAAAAATCCCTTCTATCCAATCAATGGACAATCGCAAGATATTTATGTCAAAGACCTCAATGGTGATGGCGTAATTGATACCGATGACCGTACAATGTTGGGTTCTCCTTACCCGGATTTGATTTGGAGTTTCAGTAATAATATAAGAGTGGGCGACTTCGATTTGAGTTTTATGTTGCAAGGTTCGCATGGTGCAGAAGTGCGAAATATTTCCTCGCAATACATCAAGCAAGAATTTTCGAGCAACCAAGATTATAACAGTGATTTCCCCGATGCTGATTTGGTGGTACAACGTATATTTACAAATGATGATATACAAGACGCTGATTATTTTGCACTTAGAAATGTCAATTTAGGTTATCAAATACCTAATAGCTTGCTCGACCAAGTGGGCATCCGCGACCTCCGCGTATATGTAGGCGCGCAAAATCTGATTTACATGATGGCAGATAATTACGTGGGTTACAATCCTGAAGGTTACGACCAAGGACGTGGCAATCCACTCACTTACGGCTACCAACGCGGACCTGCACCGATTTATCGCACCATTTCCGCAGGACTTAATTTGCAATTCTAAAATGTAACACACGTAGCGCGGCACTTCCAGTCCGCGCCTCGTAGAACGATGCTTCCAGCTCGTTCCCACGTTAATTTTGCATTGCACACGCGAGGCGCGGACTGGAAGTGCCGCGCTACGTTCAACAAAAATATAAAAATGAAAAATATAAAATATATAATATTCACCTTTACGATATTGCTGGCGTTCGGTTGCCAAGACCAACTCGACCTTGCGCCCGAATCACAGATAGGTGAAAACGGTTTTTATGAAAATGCCTCACAAGTAGAAGCGGCGGTCATAGCCATTTACGATGGTCTGCAAAATGTACCGCTACGCGAATTTGCATTGACCGAAATGCGTTCCGACAACACCCGCACCAAATCCAGCGAAGGAGACTGGGCGCAGTTTGAAAGTTTCGATGTAGAACCTACCAATCTTGCCATAGGTCAATATTGGGCAGCAAATTACAACGTTATTTTCCGTGCCAATCGCGTACTCGAAAACTTGGATGTTGTAGATGATGGAAGCCTTAAAAATCAGTTTGAAGGCGAGGCAAAATTTGCCCGTGCATTGGCACACTTCAACCTAACGAGAGCCTTTGGTAGCGTACCGATTATTGATAAAGTTATTATCCAAACCGACACCGAATTTTTCGGACAAGACGACCAGAGTGCTGTCCTTTCAGCCATAGAATCCGACCTCATTTCGGCTACAGAATTGCTCCCACCCTCCATGCCATTTGGACGTGCGAGCGAGGGTGCTGCCTATGCATTATTGGGCAAAGTAAGACTGACGCAAGGTAATTACAGTGGTGCGGAATCCACCTTGGGTGCCTTGATTTCGAGTAACCTCTATACACTTATGGACAACTACCACGATGTATTTTATTCGGAAGGCAATGACGAAATTATCTTCGCCATTCCTTACCTTGACGATGATGCCAACGAAAGCCAAGACTACTCATTTGAGATGACGGCTGGCGGTGTGGTCAGTGGTCTCAATTACATCACCGACGATTTCAACGCCAATTACAGCCCGGAAGAAACCGTCAGAACCGAGACCTTATTCAATCCCCTCGTTCCTGCCGAAGTCGGTAAGTTTATGACCGTTTCTTCGGATGCCCGTTTGTGTGGCAATGATTGGATAGTCTTGCGCCATGCGGATGTCTTGCTCATGTATGCAGAGGCAATTATGGCAGGTGGCGCATCCACTACAAATAGTTCAGCCTTAGATGCTTACAACGCAGTACGCACCCGCGCAGCCATGCCTACCGCCGATACAGAATTGACAAAAGAAATGCTCCTCAACGAGCGCAGAACTGAACTCGCATTTGAGAATCACCGCTTTTACGACCTCGTCCGCTTCGGCGTGGCAGAGAGCGTACTCAGCGCATTTGCTACCGCGAATGGTGAAGTATTCGCACCTACGGATGTGATACTGCCTATTCCGCAAAATGAAATTAACGTTAGCGGCGGCGCACTCACGCAAAATCCGGGTTATTAGAACGTAGCACGGTGCTTCCAGCCCGTGTTTCACGTTAGATAGGAAAAACCCATTATCATTATCAAATTAATAAAAATGAATTTAATTAATATAAAAAATATTTCATTTAAGTCTGCCGCAAAGCTCCTTTTCCTTTCATTTTTAATGATAGGATTAATTACAGCTTGCGACACCGACGAACTCCCCGAAGAAGGTTCTATTCCTGACGAAACACCACCGTCAGCCGCCTTCTCCACTACGCCGAATGAAGCGGATTATAAAGACATTCGCTTTACCAATCTTTCTATTTCTGCCACGGATTACGCATGGGATTTTGGCGATGGCAACACCTCTACCGATGCCAATCCAAGCAACGTATATGCAGCCGACGGCACTTACACGGTCAAACTCACCGCTAAGGATAAATTGAACCAAAGTAGCACGACAGAAAAGATTATTGAAATCGTAGAACCTGTTAACAACTTTGTACCTGTCATTTCTGAACCCAGCTTTGAGGATGACTCTGATACCGCAGGTTGTGGCGATATGAACGCAGACGGACGCGATTGTTGGAGAAACAGTGATTTGGGTGGTGTCATTCAAATTACCTCCAGTCCGGTCTATGACGGCGACCAAGCTGCCAAACTACCTTCTGCCGGAGATAGAATTGGTTATCAATTAGTTACGGTCTTGCCGGAGACGGATTATACGCTCAATTTTGCCTATACGATGAAGACCGACCCTGTTGGTTCACTCACCGTATCTATACTCAATGGTGCAGTTTCTGATATGGCTATGGTGGCTAAAGCAACGATTGCCTCTGTGGAGTTGACCGACCAATCAAGCGCGAGTGACTATGTGCCGGCTTCTATAGAATTTAATTCAGGGAGTAGTTCGGAGATAGCCATTTTCTTCACCAATGTAGGTGTAGAATGTCGTATTGATTTATTTGAATTTGCAGAATAAACACACCCGTACCGACTCGAATTTGAGTTAAAACTTGTCAGACATTTTCAAAATGTCTGACAAGTTTTAACTCAAATTCGAGTGTAAATTCTCATTTCAAACACAAGTATATTTCTATTTTTTTAAAATAATTATCAAGCTAAATCCACCTATAATTCATTATTTATGTCAAAAACAATTCACTATAAACATGTTTTATTTGTATTGATAATAATTTTATTATCAATGACTTGCAAAGATAATGAACCAATGATAGATGACGACGACCCACCCGTAGTCATTGACCCGCCCGTAGAAGGTATTGATTATTTTCTCCCAAATATCGACCTCAATAATTGGAAAGTTACCCTACCAATCGGCAGTCCAAGCGAAGTGACACCACCCGAAATTTTGAATTACGCGACCAATACTACGCTCAAAGAATTTATGTATAATGATTCGACAGATGGCTCGCTTGTGTTCTACACCTATCCGGGCAGCACAACGCCTAATTCGTCCTATTCTCGCACAGAATTACGCGAACAAATGGATCCGGGTAGCAATACAACCAACTGGACTTTTGCCGAAGGCGGCAGGATGAAAGGTACGCTGAAAATGGAGGAAGTATCGCAGGAAGATGACGGCGATTATCACCGCATTATTGTGATGCAGATACATGGCAGATTGACTAATGAACAACGTGACCTCATCGGTGAAAATGACAATAATGCACCACCTGTTTTGAAGGTGTATTGGAACAAAGGTTATGTGCGTGTACATCATAAAGTATTGAAAGATATTAATGTAAATGATGTGGACATCCTACGCACAAGCGCATGGGAAGACGAAGCCGAATCATTCGACGAAAAGGTTGACTTTGAGGAGTTTACGGTAGAAATTATCGCTTCAGACGGACGTTTGGAAGTCATTTTGAATGATGATGAATCTTTCGTTTACGAGGATATTCATATGGAACGCTGGGGGATTTTTGAAAATTATTTTAAAGCCGGAAATTACTTGAATACCACAGATAGCGGGTCTTTTTCAAGGTTGAAATATTACGATTTAGAAGTTTGGCACTAAAGCAAAACTCGCTTAATCAAGATGAAAAAAATAAACTAATTAAAATGAATTTAAAATCTACACTAATTTTAATGATGATGCTACTATTTGGTGCATCATTATTCGCACAAAATGTGACCGGTAATGTCTCGGATGCAGATGGCATTCCACTTATCGGTGCATCGGTAGTAGTCAAAGGAACTACTACGGGGACTACAACTGATATTGATGGCAATTATTCGATTGATGCCCCCGAAGGAAGTACTTTAGTGATTTCTTATGTCGGCTATGCTGACCAAGAAGTAGTCGTTGGAGCGGGAAGAACTGTGAACCTTACACTTGCAGAAGGTATTGATTTAGACCAAGTGGTCGTAGTCGGTTATGGCTCTCGAAAAAAGAGTGACATCACGGGCGCAGTGTCTTCGGTGAAGTCTGAAGAATTGACGGCATTTCCTGTATTAGACGCTGCACAGGCACTTCAAGGACGTGCAGCCGGGGTCGTTGTTCAGTCCAATAATGGTGGTGAACCGGGCGCACCTATCAACATAAAAATCAGAGGAAATACTTCAATCAATGCAAGTAGTTCTCCACTGATTGTTGTGGATGGATTTGTAGGTGCAGCTATGCCACAACCGACTGACATTGAATCTATTGAGGTGCTAAAAGATGCCTCAGCAACCGCTATATACGGTTCGAGAGGGTCGAATGGTGTGGTATTGGTCACGACGAAAAAAGGTAGAAGTGGTAAATTAAATGTGGAACTAAACACGACTTATTCTACTCAAAATACGGCTAATAAACTTGACCTCTTAAATGCCGATGAATTTGCAGATTATCAAAATCAAATAAGAACGAATCAAGGCAATACGAATCCTTACGTTCAAGGTCCTGCGAATACGGATTGGCAAGACGAGATTTACAGACCCGGCAACACACAGAATTATCAACTTTCTGTTTCAGGCGGAACGGATAAGATGAATTTTTATACCTCCGGTAATTATTTTAATCAAAAAGGAATTGTGATTAATTCGGGTTTTGAAAGAGCGACATTCTTAACAAACATAGACGCACAAGCAACCGACAAATTAAAATTAGGGGTCAATCTTTTTGGTAGTAGAGGTGTTAAAGATGGCGTTACGACTCAATCAGATGGTTCGGTGACGGTAGGTAATGATGATGTGATTTCTCTCGCCATGAGAATGGCGCCCGATAAACCAATATATAATGATGACGGTAGCTTTTCTACAAATGATGCGATTGGTGATGAACTGGACAACCCCTTTGCGGTTGCCACAGAAAGGGTAGATGAAACCACCGAAGATGACTTTAGAGCAAATGTTTATGCCAATTATGACATTATAAAAGGATTGGCTTTTAAAACGACCTTTGGGTTGAGTAGCGAAAATCAAACAAGAGGAATTTATCAACCCTCCACATTAAAAGTTACAGCATCTGCCGTAGATGGAAGGGCGAGAGTGACCAATGCGAAAAGAACAACACTTTTGAGTGAAAATTACTTGACGTATGATGTCGCATTAGGAAGTAGTAATTTGACTTTATTGGGTGGATATTCTTATCAAAAAAATGAGACAAAAGCAAATGCGGCAGCCGGTACAGGTTTCCTTTCAGATGCTTTTTCTTACCATGCTCTGGGTACTGCCACAGGTTTATTACAACCCGCTTCCTCTTTATCTGAAGTAGAAATTCTATCTCAATTCGGACGATTAAATTTCGATTATAATAATAGACTTTTACTCACCGCTACCATAAGAAGAGATGGTGCGTCAAATTTTGCAGCCAATAATAAGTATGCTATTTTCCCCTCAGCCGCGATAGGTTTCAAAGTTTTTGATGAAGATTTTTTAAATAGTAATAAAGCAATTTCAGGCTTAAAACTAAGAGCCAGTTATGGTGTTACGGGCAATCCGTCCATTAGTCCTTACCAATCTTTGGCGAGGTTTGCGAGTTTGTATGCTTCCAGCGAAGGCGCAACCGTATTTGCGATTACGCCCGACCAACCCGCTAATCCGGATTTGAAATGGGAGTCTTCTTATCAAATGAACTTTGGTATAGACTTCGGCTTTATCGACAATCGCATTAATCTTTCATTAGATTATTATAATATTGATACGAGAGATTTGATTCTCGGAAACAATGGTATTCCTGAATATTTCGGTTTCCAAAATGATGAAATTCTGACCAATCTGGGAGAGATAAATAACAGAGGATTTGAAGTTTCTTTAAATTCGAGAAACATCGTCAAAGGTCCTTTTAAATGGAGTACAGATTTCAACTTATCGACCAATAAAAACCAAGTCGTTGCCTTAATCAACGATGCCGATTTCTTTGGCAATGCTGCGCCAAGTTACTTTAGCCATGATAGAAGTTATGTGTTGAGAGTAGGCGAAGAAGTGGGTCTTTTCTGGGGCTATGATTATGCAGGTGTCTATGATGGTGGCGATTTTCCCGAAGGTACAGCAACACTCGAAGGAGGTGTAGCGGGCGACCCATTATTTAGAGATATACCTAATGAAGATGGTGAACTTGATGGCGAAATTACCGAAGCCGACAGAACAACTATCGGTAATCCTAATCCGGATTTTACCTTTGGCTTCAATAATACCTTCTCTTTTGGAGGTGTCGATTTAGGTATCTTTTTTCAAGGCTCACAAGGTGGAGAGATTTTCAACATGACCAATGTACAGTTGAATAATGGTGATGCCAATACCACCAGAGATTATTTTGACCGTGCGATGAGCGGAGAAGCTCCTCGCGTTGGAAATAATAGTAATAGAGAAATTTCTTCTCGTTTCGTAGAAGATGGCTCTTATATTAGATTGAAAAACATAGCTTTAGGCTATAATTTACCCGCAGACCTTATTCAAAATATAGGTGTACAAAACATTAGATTAGGCATTAGTGCTCAAAATTTATTGACATTCACCAATTACTCCGGTTTAGACCCCGAAGTAAATTACTTTGGTGCCAGTGGCGATAATAATACATCGAGCAATACAGTTCAAGGCTTTGATTTTGGAAATTACCCAACTGTACAGTCTATTACTTTTAATCTTAATGTGAAATTTTAGAGTTGCAATATTAAATTTTAACTATGTATCATAGTAGTTTATACTTTGAAAAGAAAGCACGATATATCTCCCCCTTTGGAGGGGGCTGGGGGGAGGACTTTCGGCTGTTTTTCCTCCCCCCGCCCCCCTCCAAAGGGGGAGATAGTCCGCGTTCTAATTTATAAGAAATCGTTATTCAATTAGAATAAAAAAGTATAAACTACTTTTAAAATAAAAAAATAATGAAAAATTTTAAATATATATTTTTAATTATAGGAATTTCATTAGCTAGTTGTTCCGATTTAATAGAACAGCCCGTTGGTTTATTATCACCGGAAGGTTTCTTTCAAAGTCCGGCAGATATACAAACAGCTATTGATGGAGCGATGACACACGCTATCAATGAAAAATTTTGGGGAAGAAAACTCTCCATCGCCTTAATGCTGCGTTCTGATATGGTCAATCTTCAATCTACCCAAACAAGAAGGGTAGAACATAATGATTTTACGACCTTGGCTACCAATGGAATGATTACCGAATTTTGGCTAAAAACGTATCAGGGAATTGCCGGAGCTAATCTCGCAATTGCCGGAGCTGAGGACGTAGATGTATCAGAAGATTTGAAAAATCCGGTGACTGCACAGGCTTATTTTATCAGAGCATTTTATTATTTTCATTTGGTCAGACAATTTGGAGCTGTGCCTTATCTTGATGCACCCGTAACCGATGCAGAAGCGGCAGGTGCTATCAGTAGAACTTCGGCAGACCAAGTGTATATGAATATCATTTCAGATTTAGAATTTGCCAAAACTTGGCTACCCGATACACAATCGTCAAGAGCGATACCCGCCAAATCAGCTGCGAGTGCCTACCTCGCTTTAGTCTATTTGACAATGGGCGAATATCAAAATGCTTTTAATGAAGCCAAAGAAATCATTGACAATGCAGGAACGTATGACTTGGCTTTAGACCCAAATTTCCAGAATTTATTTGATGCCAATGCCATTGACGCTTCCAAAGAACCCATATTCGCATTAGATTATAATAATTTTGAAGCACCCAATAATGCTTACGACCAAATCGCGCCAATGACAGGTATAAGAGGAGACGACAGAAATGAAGGAGGCGGTTGGTCAGTAGCAGTGCCTACGCTTGCAGTATATGAAACATGGGATGCAGGCGATTACAGAAGAGCCGTTAGTCTGGACGAAGAAGCATCTATTAATGGCAATGTAGAACCTTACACCAACTTCACGATAAGCGGACATATACATGCCGCCGACCAACCATATATTGCAAAATACACCCGTTTCCCGGGTACATTTGCTCGCGGAAATGCCAGAGCCACCAGTCATAATTATTCTATGATGCGTTATGCAGAAGTCTTGTTGATTGCCGCAGAAGCTGCCGTAGAAATCGGAGATAATGCCTCCGCAACTGACTATATCAATCAAGTAAGAGCCAGAGCCAGAATGGGCGGTGATACTCAGACCGGTGCAGGTACTCCGGTAACAGTACCTCCAAGTGCTGTTCCTGCCGACATTACAGGAACGGTAACAGTCAATGATGTACTCGAAGAGCGCAGATTGGAACTGGCTTTTGAATGTAAAAGATGGTATGATATTGCCCGTAGAAAAATAGGTGCAGAGGTATTCAGTGCTTCCGGTTTGGAAGGAGCAAAACCCTCATTTACCGATGATGATTATCTAATGCCATTACCCGCAGATGAGATAGAAAGAAATCCTAATATCACTCAAAATCCGGGCTATTAAGAACGTAGTACGGTGCTTCCAGCCCGTGTTCCTCGTAGCGCGGCACTTCCAGTCCGCGCCCGTAGAACGGTGCTTCCAGCCCGTTCCTCGCGTTAGTTTTGCATTACACACGCAAAGCACGGATTGGAAGCACCACACTACAACAAAGAAGTTTTTTCTTACGTGAATTGATTTTTAAAATTAGAATTTGCTCTAAAATACTTGCCTTGCATTTCCAAAATGCAAGGCAAGTTTAGGGCAACCCAACGCTGAAATTCACACAAAACAAACCATTTAATGATACACAAAACTGCCCATATATTTACCCTTCTCCTATTGCTTGCTGCGTGTACGACCACACAAAATGTGGATGTTCCCACCACAAGTGCGCCCGTAGTTGATGGTAATTTGGTAAAAAATATGGACGAGTTTAAAAACGCAGTAAAAACCGTACAACCCGGTGACAAAATCATCCTCGCCAATGGAACATGGACAGACACCGAGCTAAAATTTTACGGAAAAGGAACGGCAGAAAAGCCAATTGTATTGACTACACAAGAGAAGGGCAAAGTCTTTTTAGAAGGACAATCAAACATCCGCATCGGTGGAGAATATATGCACGTTGAAGGCTTGGTCTTTCGCAATGGACACACGCCTTCGGGGTCGGTCATTGCATTTCGCAAGGATAAGGAAATGTTGTGCAACAACTGTCGTGTAACCGAATGTGTCATAGACGATTACAACCCTTCCGAAAGATTTGATTCGGATTATTGGGTAGAAATTTACGGAAAAAATAACCGTTTCGACCATAATTATTTGGTGGGAAAACGCAATCGCGGAGTCACGCTCGCAGTGCGCCTGAAAACCGAAGCTGACCGCGAAAACAATCACCGAATTGACCATAATTACTTTGGCTATCGCCCTATTCTCGGCTCGAATGGTGGCGAAACATTGCGCGTAGGTACGAGTCATTATTCCCTCTCCAATTCTAATACTGTCGTCGAAGATAATTACTTTGAACATTGCAACGGCGAATTGGAAATCATCTCCAGTAAATCCTGTCAAAACACCTTCCGCAATAATACTTTCTACGAATGTCAAGGCACACTCACCATGCGTCATGGTAATGAAACGTTGGTCGAAAACAACTACTTTTTCGCCAATCGAAAAGCCAATACGGGCGGTATTCGCATCATCAATGAATCACAAACTGTTCGCAATAATTACTTGCAAGGCATTACGGGTTATCGTTTTCGCGGAACTTTGGTGGTGATGAATGGCGTACCCGATTCGCCTTTGAATCGCTACTTTCAAGTCAAAAATTCGGAAGCCTCCAACAACCTCGTCATTGATTGCGACCATATCCAACTCTGTGCCGGAAGCGACGAAGAAAGAAGCGCGACTCCAATAGATACTAAAATGACGAACAACATCTTTTATAATACAAAAAAAGATGATGTATTTACGGTGTATGACGATATTAGCGGGATTGATTTTGATGGAAATATAGTCAGCCCCAACATTACTTTCCCCGAAAATAAAGGTAAACAACTCGAAAAAGGTTTCGCCGCAAAAGAGATAGAATTTGTAGAAAAAGACGGCGTAAAACGCTCCAAATCTCACCCCAATATCGGACCAGACCAAAGCAAGCCCCGACCCGGACGCGACAACACAGGTGTATCGTGGTATCCGAAAAAAGATTATCAGATAACATTCGGAACAGGCAAAATTATCGAAGTGCCGCGAGGTGAAAATGCCATTTTTGAGGCAGTCAAAAACGCTGCATCCGGTGACATCATTCGCTTGACGGAATCAGGCAATTATTTTGAAGGAAAAAGTATCGAAATCCCACACACCATCACAATAGAAGCCGCGCCAAATCTCGCTGAAAGACCGGAAATTACATTTGAACGAACATCTTTATTTAATCTTGAAAACGGCGGTTCGCTCACGCTTGAAGGCATCAACTTTTCGGGTAGAGATTGCGACGATTATTCGGGCAATTCAGTGATTCGCACCAGCCGATATTCAATGATTAATAATTATAAATTGATGATTCGCAACTGCGATTTTAATGACTTGGATGTGAATCATAGTTTTAATGTATTGCGAGTTTATAAAAATACATTTGCGGACTCCATTCTCGTAGATAATTGCAATTTCAATAATATCACCGGACACGTATTTAATCTCGACAAAGAAATTGACGATAGAGGCATTTATAATGTTGAAAATATGGTCATCACCAATTCTACTTTTAAAGATATTGGCGGTGTGGTACTCAACCTCTATCGTGGCGGACGAGATGAAAGTACCTTCGGACCTATCCTCGATTTATACAATACAACTTTTGATAATATAGGTCACGACAAACGCAATAAATACCAAGCCACCATGAACCTGCATGGCGTACAACTCGCCGATATGCAAAACCTCGAATTTAAGGATAGTAAAAAAATAAATCTACACCTGATAGTAGGCGAACCTATTATCAAATTTAAAGATATTGTATTAAAAAATAATGAAGATATTATCAGCAATGATGATGCTTTTGAACAGATAAATGTTACACGAAAATAACTGTACAGGCGATTTCAATCGCCATGTGCCAATATTTTTCCGAAAAAACACCGCTTTGACAATTTTGTAAAAAGAAATTCTGCCGGACGTTCAAACCTATAAGGTTTTCGAAAACCTTATAGGTTTAGGCTTAATTTTTATATTTAAAAAATATATTACCCTATCAAAACGGAATAAAACCACTTCGTAGGGACAGGGCATGCCCTGTCCCTACGAAGTGGGCGGACGATTATTTTGTTGAATAAATAAAAATACGTTCACAATTAATTGATTTTAAGATAAATAGACAGATTTTACTCACCTTGCATTTTGAAAATGCAAGGTGAGTAGGCTTCCCCAAAAATCAAAACATTATAGAGTAAACTTAGCAAAATCAGGCGCATAGCGCAGACACCATTTGTAACAAACGCCTCAAGCAAATCTCCAAAGGCGCGTAGCGTCGGCACTATTGAAACGTACTAAGGGTGACGCAGCTACGCAGCTTAATTGGGTTTGTGTTTAAGAGTGTTACAAATGGTGACGGCGCGATGCGCCTACTAAAATGACATGGAATGTTTTATTTTTCAAAACTAATAACTTCCATGTTCTACGAACTTAATATGTTCATCACAAAAGCGCAGGGTTTCAACCCTGCGTGGCAAAATAAAATTATCAAACACACAACATACATATCGCTCCTTCTCCTAATCTGGACGACTGCCATTTTCGCACAGTCGCACCCAAATCTCATCCTCACCACCGAAGGCGTAAAAGCTATAAAATCGGGTGGCGATGCGCCCTTATTTGAGCAAGCCGTAGCCGATGCAAAGTCCGAAATTGCCTACTCACTCGCGGAGGGCATAAAAGTACCAATTCCCAAAGATGCAGGTGGCGGATACACGCACGAACAGCACAAACGGAATTATAAATACATGAATCTCGCAGGTAATTTGTACCAAATCACAGGCGAAAAAATGTATGCGAAGTATGTCAAAAATATGCTCACCGAATATGCGGCGATTTACAAAGATTTACCCTTGCATCCGGTGGATAAATCGTACTCGCGTGGCAAGTTATTTTGGCAATGTCTCAATGAAGCGAATTGGTTGGTTTATACCTCTCAGGCTTATGATGCGGTGTACGATTGCCTCTCCAAAAAAGAGCGTAAAAACTTCGAGGAAAACCTCTTTCGACCTGTCGCTGATTTTTTGTCGGTGGAGAATCCAAGGTTCTTTAATCGCGTACACAATCATAGCACTTGGGGCAATGCGGCGGTAGGCATGATGGGCTTGGCAATGAATGATGAAGAACTGATTAACAGGGCTTTATATGGATTACCAATAAAAGAAGGCGCGAATTTGGAAAAGGATAATGACGGTGGATTTATCTACGAAAAAGGCACAGCAAAAGCCGGATTTTTGGCGCAAATTGACCATGCTTTTTCGCCGGATGGTTACTATACCGAAGGACCCTATTATCAGCGATATGCGATGACTCCTTTTATGTTGTTTGCTTTGTCATTGCATCATAATAAACCGGATTTAAAGATATTTGAATATCGCGATGGCATACTTTTGAAAGGCGTTTACGCACTCTTATATCAGACGAATCAGGCGGGGGAATTTTTTCCGATAAATGATGCGATGAAAGGGATGTCGCTTGCTACGGGGGCGGTCATTTCGGCGGTGAATATTGCTTATGGGCTGAATGAAGACCCGCAATTATTGAGCGTTGCCAAACTACAAAATAAGGTCTTACTCGACCACAGTGGCTACGCCGTAGCGCGTGGATTGCATGAGGGAAAAGCGCAGCCATTTTTCAAAAAATCAGTCGAATTGCGTGATGGTGCAAAGGGTGACGAGGGCGCACTCGGCATCTTGCGGACGCTCAAAGGCGAGGAAGAAATCGCGGTGCTATTCAAGTATGCTGCACAAGGTTTGGGGCATGGGCATTTCGACAAATTATCCTACTCGATGTACGATGGCAATACAGAAGTTTTGCAGGATTACGGCTCGGCACGTTGGGTGAATATCGACCATAAAGCGGGCGGCAGATACCTCAAAGAAAATAAAACTTGGGCAAAACAAACCGTTGCACATAACACCCTTGTAGTGGACGGAAAATCGCATTTCGGCGGTAAATACGACATCGCTACCACGCATCATTCCGACCCTTATTTTTTTGATATAAAAAATGCTAATGTACAGATAATCAGCGCAAAAGAAAGCAATGCTTACGAAGATACAGATATGCAGCGCACTTTGATTTTGTGTAATGGCGATGATTTTTCAAGCCCTATTTTAATAGATGTGCTGGCAGCATTTTCGGAAAATGAACATCAATATGACTTACCCTTTCATTATGCCGAACACTTCATGCGTTCCAATTTTGAATTGAACACAAACCTGCCGAAAGTGATGGGCGAAAAACACGGTTATCAGCATTTATATCAAGAGGCAAACGGTAATATTGACAGTGATAATTTACAATTTACATGGTTCAATGAAAATAAATTATACTCCATTACCGCACAGGCAGCCGCAGGTGACGAAGCCATTATAGCGAGAATCGGCGCGAATGACCCGAACTTTAATTTGCGGAGAGATGCGCTACTCATTCACCGTAAAAATAAGGCGAAAAATGTGTTATTTTTGTCCGTCATTGAAGCGCATGGCAAGTACAGTCCGGTCACTGAATTGCCCGAAAATCCCTATTCACAAATTAAATCCGTTAAAGTTATTTTACATAATAAAAAATATACTATTTTTACGATAAAAGACATTCACAATACACAACATACATTTATGTTCTCTAATCAAGATAATAATGCTGAAAGCATACACAAAGTTGAACATGAAGGTGTTGTGTATGAGTGGACAGGAGTCGTAACGCGAGCTTCCAGCTCGCAGTAAAATTATACGTCGAGCTGGAAGCTCGCGTTATGTCACGCATTAATTATACGTCGAGTTAGAAACTCGCGTTACGTTAAACAATAAAAATATGATACCAGCAACTAAAGAATTTTTCTTCAAAGAAGATACCCCCTGGGAAAAAGTCGGCGAAGGGCTCGAAAGACAAATACACGGCTATGACGGCAAAATCATGATAGTCGTCGCCAAATTTGACAAAGGCGCGATTGGGCAAATGCACAATCACTATCATTCGCAAGTGACCTACGTGGAAAGCGGCGAATTTGAAATGACGATTGGCGAGGAAGTCAAGACCCTCAAAGGGGGCGATTCGTTTTACATTCCGCCTTATGTGATGCACGGTTGCGTGTGTACCAAGCCGGGGTCTTTGATTGATGTATTTAGTCCGGCGCGAGAGGATATTTTGGCAGATGCCGGACACATTAAAGAATATCGCACGTAGTACATCCGTAGCGTAATGCCTCCGGCTTGCGTTCCGTAGAACGATGCTTCCAGCTCGTTCCTCGCGTATGTAGTGCAAAACTAATGCGGCGCGGGCTGGAAGCACCACGCTACGGGAACGCAAGCGAGGCGCATTACGCTACGGCGTTAAACATAACATTATGAAAATTAAAGGATTACGCTGGTGGGTCATTGCCTTGATTGCATTGGCTACGGTGATAAATTATATCGACCGTCAATCTTTATCGGTACTGTGGCCCGATATTGCAGAGAATTTATACCCGGATAAAGATGCCGACCAAAGAAAGGAAATTTATGGTTGGATTTTATCCGTTTTTATCTTTTCTTACGCTTTTGGTCAAGCCATTTTCGGGAAGATTTTCGATTGGGTAGGAACGCGATTGGGCTTTGCTTTATCCATAGGATTTTGGTCGATTGCTACTGTGCTACACGCTTTTGCAAGAGGCTTGTGGAGTTTTGCTATTTTCAGAGCTATTTTGGGTGTGGCAGAGGCAGGCAACTGGCCCGGTGCCGCCAAAGGAAATGCAGAGTGGTTTCCGACCAAAGAAAGGGCATTTGCACAAGGCTTGTTTAATTCAGGCGCGGCAATTGGTGGGATTATTTCGATTCCCTTGATTGCCTTTATGACCATTTATTTTAGCTGGCAAATGATTTTCGTAGTCATTGGTGTGCTGGGATTTTTATGGTTGATTCCGTGGATGCTATTGGTAAAATCTCCACCAAAAACACACCCGAATATCACCGAAAGTGAAAAAGAATACATACTGTCCGGTCAGTTTAATCAAGACGTTGACCAAGACGGAAATTACGATGAAGGTTACAATCCAAGTACCGGAAAACTACTTTCACACAAAGAAAGTTGGGGCGTGATTATTGCTTCGGCGGCTATTGACCCGATTTGGTGGTTATTCATCGGTTGGATTCCAATATATCTAAATGAAGTCTATGGCATGGATGTAAAAACCATTGGAATTTACGGATGGGTGCCTTATGTCGGGGCGATGTTTGGGGCTTGGTTTGGTGGTCTTTTGGCGCAAAATAGATTGGGTGCAGGATGGAGTGTAGATAGAACCCGCAAAATGGTCATCACATTAGGATGTTTGATTATGTTGCCCTCTTTTTATGCCTTAGCCAATCCCGGTGCGCCGGTAAATGCTGTACTTATTATGGCGGTCATCCTTTTTGGTTTCCAAACAGCGATAGGAAATGTACAGACCTTACCTAGCGATTTTTATAGTGGAAAAACGGTAGGAACGTTGGCAGGATTTGCAGGAATGGCAGCAAAATTCAGTGCTTTTGGCTTAACACTTCTCGTACCGTGGCTAACACAAGGCGGAAATTACACGCCTGCATTTATCATTGGTGCGGCATTGGCTTTGATTGCGATGTTGAGTGTTTGGGTCTTGTGTCCTAGAATTGAAGCATTGAAACCAAAATCTATATATAAACAGTAATCGTTTAGTATTTACGTTTTGCTAAAATCAAAATTAAAAAATAATAATTGGAGCGAAATGCCCCGTACCGACGACTTTAGCCGTCGCGAGGAACACAAGCCACTTGACGGCTAAAGTCGTCAGTACAGTTCACCTAAAATTATTTTTTTATTTAAAATATTTTTCAGCAAAACGTGAGTTAGTAATTTGTTTTACAAAATATTTAAAAATTAAATTTGATAAAACGTAACACAGACATTCTTGTCTGTGCCTTACGAATGTACAGACAAGAATGTCTGTGTTACGAAAAAAAAATAACTATGAGTTCAAACGGAAAAGTAGCATTAATAACAGGTTCAACGGGCGGAATAGGCTTCGAGTGCGCCAAAAAATTAGGTCAGGATGGTTTTACAATCATTTTAAATGGACTTGACAATGATGCAGGAGCTGAAAGATTAAAAGAATTGACAGACGCAGGTATTACGGCTGAATATCACGGATTTGATGTGACCAATGAAGATTTGGTCAATGAAAATGTCCGTAAAATCGGCGAAAAATATGGTAAAATTGATGTCGTCGTCAATAATGCCGGGGGCTTGGGTGGTCGCTCGCGTTTTGAGGTAATGACTACGGAATTTTACAGAAAAGTCATGGCACTCAACTTAGATTCTACCTTCTTTGTTTCGAGAGCCGCCATTCCTTTCCTTAAAAAAGGAGACAATCCGAATATCATCAATTTCACCTCCAATGCGGGCTGGAATGCAGGTGGTCCGGGTGCCGGAATTTACGGTACATCGAAGGCGGGCGTACATGCCATTACGAGAGCATTAGCCAAAGATTTAGCACCAGACGGCATCAGAGTCAACGCCGTATCACCGGGAACAATTGATACAGATTTTCACAAACAAATCAAATCAACCAAGCCGGAAGTTTTCGCTTCATGGGCAAATAATATCATGCTCGGCAGACTCGGACAACCCGAAGATGTGGCAGGTGTGGTTGCATTTCTTGCCAGTGATGCTGCCTCTTTTATCACTGCCGAAACCATACAAATTGGTGGTGGTCAGGCACTTGGAATTTAATTAAGTACAAGTTCAAGTGTCAAGTACAAGTTCAATAATTGATTCGCTTTCAGCGAATTATGAAATGTGAAATGCAATTTGTTTCTTTTCACTGACGATAAATTCACGTTTGCTGAAATCAAAATTAAAAAATAATAATTAGAGCGAAATGCCCCGTACCGACGACTTTAGCCGTCGCGGGAAATACCGAATTACTTGACGGCTAAAGTCGTCAGTACAGGTCGCTTCAATTTAAATTATTTTTTTCAGCGAAATACGAATATAAAATAAGTTAGCTACGATGAAAAAAGTAGTAACATTTGGGGAAATTATGTTGCGACTCGCACCGCCGGGATGGTTGCGGTTTTCGCAAGCCTCGCAATTTAATGTAATATATGGCGGTGGCGAATCCAATGTTGCCGTCTCGCTGTCGAATTATGGGATTCCCACTGAATTTGTCACGCGCTTACCTGAAAATGACATTGGCGAATGTGCCTTAATGGAAATGCGAAAACGCGGTGTCGGTACACAACATATCGTGCGAGGCGGAGAGCGATTGGGCATTTATTTTTTGGAAACCGGTGCAGTAGCTCGCGGCTCGAAGGTCGTGTATGACCGCGCACATTCTGCCATGTCCACTATTGAAAAGGGTATGGTGGATTGGGAAGAAGTTTTCAAAGATGCAGGTTGGTTTCATTGGACGGGCATTACTCCGGCGATTTCGCAAGGGGCAGCGGATGCTTGTTTGGAAGCCATACAAGCTGCCAATAAAATGGGCGTGACCGTTTCCACCGACCTCAATTATCGTAAAAAACTGTGGAAATACGGCAAGTCTCCCGCAGAGGTAATGCCGGATTTGGTCGCGGGTTGTGATGTCATTTTGGGGAATGAGGAAGATGCCGAAAAGCACTTCGATATTCACCCCGAAGGCGTGGATGTCACACAAGGACATTCGGTAGAAGCGGAGTCGTATCTGTCTGTTTGTCAGCAACTAATGAAGCGTTTTCCGCGTGCGAAAAAGGTGATTATCACCTTGCGTGGTTCGATTAGTGCTTCGCACAATTCGTGGTCGGGCGTGTTGTATAATGGCGATGAATTATTGAAAACCCGTACTTATCAAATCACGCATATCGTTGACCGCGTGGGTGGTGGCGATAGTTTTATGGGTGGTTTGATATGTGGTTTATTAAAATATCAAGACGACCAAAAAGCACTTGATTTTGCAGTCGCGGCTTCCTGTCTCAAACATACAATTTACGGCGATGCCAACCTTTCAACGGTAGCCGAAGTCGAAAAATTGATGCAAGGGGATGCAAGTGGGCGAGTAAGTCGGTGATTGGGAAATTAGGGAACTCGGGAATTGGGAAATTAGGTAATTTCCGAGTTTCCGAGTTTCCAATTTTCCCAATTACCCAATCAACTAAAAAGAATGGCACGTTTTACAAGAATAGAAGTAGTACAAACGATGGAAAAAACGGGCTTGGTGCCTTTGTTTTTTCATTCGGATATTTCGGTAGCAAAAACACTCGTCAAAGCCTGTTATGAAGGTGGTGCGCGACTGTTGGAGTTTACACATCGAGGGGATTTTGCCCATGAAGTTTTTGGCGAATTGAGTCATTATTGTAATGCTGAATTGCCAGAAATGATACTTGGTGTGGGTTCGGTCACAGATGCGGGTACGGCTTCGCTGTATATGAGTTTGGGGTCAAATTTTGTGGTGACACCTGTGTTTCGGGAAGATATTGCGCGGGTGTGCAATCGTCGGAAAGTGTTATGGTCGCCGGGCTGCGGGTCGCTGACGGAGATTTGTGCTGCAGAAGAGTTGGGCTGTGAATTGGTCAAGCTATTTCCGGGCGGAGTCTATGGTCCGGGCTTTATCAAAGCCGCAAAAGCACCGCAGCCGTGGACGAAAATTATGCCGACGGGTGGTGTTTCTATGGATAATTTGGATACATGGTTTCAGGCAGGGGCAACTTGCGTGGGCATGGGGTCGAAATTATTTACGAAGGAAGTAATGAAGGATTTGAACACGGAATTACTGGCAAAAACTGTACAGACGGCTTTGGCTAAAATTCGGGCGATTCGAGGAAATAGTTAAGCACAATTATCAAAAAAGTGAGTGTTCGCAGGCAATTGGTTTGACCTTTGAAAAATAATCATTTTCCAACCTTAATTTGCTTCCATAAATATATCTTCATATCTTTGTCATCATGAGTACAGAAAAAAAAATAGAAGTTATTGATGAGGAACTGGTAGAAAAATTAGAACGTATTGCATATATCCTCAAAACTGTTGCACATCCTATTCGTTTGGGCATTGTCCATTTGCTCGAAATTCACCCAAAACTCTCTGTTTCAGAGATTTGTGAATCCCTTGATACCGAGCAATCACTCACCTCCCACCACCTGCAAAATATGAAACTCAAAGGCATCTTATCTGTCAAACGCGAAGGACGACACATGTTTTATTCGCTCAAAGAAAAAGATGTTTCCCTGATTATTGAATGTCTGGAAAATTGTCAATGTAATATGTGAGGGGAAATTCCAAGCACTAAGCATCAAATTCCAAAATAGTACATAAATTGATATTGGAATTTGGAATTTCCCTTTAGGCACTTTCTGTGCTTTTTTTTGCATCAAAACATGAATAAAATATCATATTTTCATGTTTTGTTTGTTATACGACAAAATTATTCTGTAAAACATTTGAAAACATGAACGAATATTCATACATTTGTTTTAGCTATAATGACAGACTTTAAATATTATTACATTCCACCATTCAAGCATTGCCACATTCAAAACATTCATTCATTAGAAAATATTATGGCATTACAACATTAATCATGAAAGTAGAACAAATATATACCGGATGCCTGGCACAGGGAGCCTATTATATTGAAAGTAATGGCGAAGCCGCCATTATTGACCCGCTACGCGAAACGAAACCTTACATCGAAAAAGCTACGGAAAACAATGTTCAAATAAAATATATTTTCGAGACCCATTTTCATGCAGATTTCGTATCGGGTCATATAGATTTGGCGAAAAAAACAGGCGCACGAATCATTTACGGACCCAATGCTGAAACGGAATATGAAAAGCATCTTGCCGAAGACGGCGAGGAATTTCAGCTTGGCAAGCTGACCATTCGCGTGCTACACACGCCCGGACACACACCTGAAAGTACGACCTATCTTCTGTTGGATGAAAATGGAAAAGAACAGGCTATTTTTACCGGTGATACCTTATTTATAGGCGATGTCGGCAGACCCGATTTGGCGCAGAAACAAGGTCATCTGACTAAGGAAGACCTCGCAGGTTGGCTCTATGATAGCCTCCGCAACAAAATTATGCCTTTGCCCGATGATGTTATTGTCTATCCCGCGCATGGTGCGGGTTCGGCTTGCGGCAAAAGTATGAGCAAAGAAACGTGGAGTACGCTTGGCTTGCAAAAAGAGACCAATTATGCGCTTCGGGCAGATATGACCAAAGATGAATTTATCAAAGAAGTCACCGATGGACTAATGGCACCGCCCCAATATTTTTCCGAAAATGCCAAAATGAATAAAATGGGTTACGAAAGCATTGATGTGGTCATGCAGCGTGGCGCACAGGCACTTTCGCCGCGAGAATTTGAAGCTACCGCCAACGAAACCGGCGCACTCATACTTGATGTTCGTGATAAAACCGAGTTTGTCAAAGGCTTCATTCCCAACTCCATTTTTATCGGTCTCGATGGTAGTTTTGCGCCTTGGGTCGGAGCATTGATACCCGATTTGATGCAGCCTGTTTTGATTGTTGCGCCCGAAGGCAGGGAGGAAGAAACCGTCAAACGGTTGGCACGCATCGGCTGCGATAATGCCATTGGCTACCTCAAAGGCGGCTTTGAAGCATGGAAAACCGACGGACGCGAAACGGATGCGATTGAGACGATTGATGTTAAAAAATTCGAGGAAATATATAATTCAGATAATAATATTCACATTCTTGATGTCAGAAAACCCGACGAATGGAGCGGTGAACATATCGCCGATTCGCAAAATTTCCCTTTAGATTTTATCAATCGTCACATGAGCGAAGTGAGTACCGATATATCATATTATATGCACTGTCGCAGTGGCTATCGTTCCACCGTAGCAGCATCTATCCTCAAATCAAGAGGCTTTGAAAAACTGGTGAATATACATGGCATTTTTGATGACATTGGGGCATCCTCTATCCCTACTACTGACTATGTATGTCCTTCTACCTTGAAGTAATAATATGTGAATAAATTGTATTTAAATTAAAACTTCTTCAACATCATACCAAGCCACCAAATATCATTTTGATTGAATGACGCTATATTGTTCAGATTATTTTTATCTAAAAAGTCAATTTTTACATTGTAATTATTTTAAATTAATATTATTTTTATAAAAATATTTAAGTAAAAATGTGTAATCAATATAAAACGATTTTGCAAATCGTCACGCAAATCAACGATACTCTAGTGTGAATTAAAATTTAGGTAGTGCTAAATGTAATGCTCTTACTTGCCTTACATTTCTAAAATGCAAGGCATTTGCCCAACTTCAGCATTACATTTGCAAGACTACCTATAATTTACAAAATCGTTTTACATTTCTCAAAAACTAATTTTAAACATTTTTATTATTTTAAACATTTAAAAATATAATTTTATTAAATAATTTTTTTATTGAAAAAATATTAATAATTATTTTATTAAATAATTTAAAATTGCAATACAAAATTGAGCTTAAAACCATGAACTATGAACCGACAATTATAAACTGATAAACGCCCGCATTCGAGTTAGAATTTGGTGCTTGGAATTTGGAATTTCAAGCTATGAAATATGGATTTGTAATCGACAACCGCAAATGTATCGGCTGTCATGCCTGCACAACTGCCTGTAAATCAGAACATCAAGTACCTGTCGGCGTGAATCGCACATGGGTAAAGCAAGTCGAGAAAGGTGAATTTCCTGATACGCGCCGTTTGTTTTCTGTGATGCGTTGCAACCACTGTACGGATGCGCCTTGCGTCGAGATTTGCCCGACCGAATCCTTGTACGTGCGTGGCGATGGCATCGTAGATTTCGACAAAGACCGTTGTATTGGCTGCAAATCCTGTATGCAGGCATGCCCCTACGATGCCCTCTACATCGACCCCGAAACCCATACCGCCGCCAAGTGCAACTACTGCGCTCACCGCATCGACATCGGACTCGAACCCGCCTGCGTCAACGTCTGCCCCGAAGAGGCAATCATCTCCGGCGACATGGACAATCCCGAAACCAACATCGCCCAACTCCTTGCCCGTCAGCAAGTTAGCGTCCGTAAGGCAGCCAAAGGTACACAGCCCAATCTCTTCTACATCGACGCAGACGAACTCTCCCTCAACCCAACTGCCACTCCAAAAGAAGACAATTACCTCTGGAGTAGTCAAGGACTCGGCGTAGGGCATTTCGCCAAAGAAGCTGAAAAAATGGCGTTCTCCAACGGCGATGTCATCAGCGCACTCCTAGAAGTCAACGGACAATCCACCACCGCCGCCGAAGTTGCCAAAAACGGCGCAGCCAAATCCGTCGATGTCCTCATCGGCAAAGGTCGTCGCGCCTACGATGTACCGGACAAAGGCATCCTTTGGGGTTGGGAAGTCTCCGCCTATGTACTCACAAAGGCAGTCGCGGCAGGGGCATTTTTAGTGCCGTTCCTGGCTTGGGCAACAGGCTTTACAAGCATCCGCCCGACTACGATGTGGGCAGCTTTGGGCATTGCTTTAGTCTTTCTTGCCATCACAGGTTTACTACTTGTCAAAGACCTCGACCAACCTAAGCGTTTTCTCTACGTCCTCTTGCGTCCGCATTGGACATCTTGGTTGGTGAAAGGAGCTTATGCGATTACTGCCTACGGTGGCTTACTCACCTTAATGGCTGTCAGTCAGTGGCTCGGTTGGTCGGCATTGCACACGCCTTTGATGTGGCTGACGGCGGTGGCTTCTATCATCACTGCCGTTTATACTGCCTTTCTATTCGCACAGGCAAAAGGACGCGATTTTTGGCAAAGTCCGACGCTGGCGATTCACATGTTGGTGCATAGCGTGATGGCGGGTGCGGCGGTCTTTGGCATCCTCACCTTATTCACACAAAATGGCGCGAATTGGTTGCCCTTTCTCAAAAATATCCTCCTTGCAGGTATCGGCATCAACCTCGCTACTATGCTCCTCGAACTGACCACCACACATCCCACAGAAGATGCAAAACGCACCGTTGATATGATATTGAAAGGTCGCTATCGGATGATGTTTTGGGCAGGGGCAGTTGGTATTGGTAATTTGATTCCCTTTGTGATTTTATTTTTTGCAGGGGCAAATTCGGTGGTCTTGGCACTTGCGGGTGTATTGGTATTAATCGGAATGTATTTTACAGAACATATTTGGGTGGAAGCACCGCAACGGATTCCGTTGAGCTAATGTACCCCACCGTACCGACGACTTCAGCCGTCGAAAGAAACCGTACTGACGACTTTAGCCGTCAAGTAATTTTATTTCAATTTTTAAATAAATTAAATTCAAATACTTGTAAATTTGGTTCTACTCCCCGCGACGGCTAAAGTCGTCGGTACGGGTAAGCGTTTTTTCATAAAAAAATAAAAAAAATCGCGTTTGTCTTGCGTTTGCTTTGAAACCCCGTACCGACGACTTCAGCCGTCGAAAGAAACCGTACTGACGACTTTAGCCGTCAAATAATTTTATTTCAATTTTTAAATAAATTAAATTCAAATACTTGTAAATTTGGTTCTACTCCCTGCGACGGCTAAAGTCGTCGGTACGGGGAATACAATCAAACCGTTATCCATGAGCGTCAAAATATTTCATCGTAATCTTCTACCTCACATTCGTCCTGTTGGGGCTAAATTTTTTATCACTGCACGTGTTGATGATGCTTTACCACAACACATTGTCCGAGAGCTTAGAGACGAATTTGAAAAAGAAAAAGCGGAGATTATGAAAACTCATCCCAATGATTACGAGGAACGTGTGTACGATGCGAGTAAACGTCATTTCGGAAAATACGACCACCAATTGGACGACAAACCTTACGGTGAATGTTATCTTAAAAATCCCGATGTGGCACAGATTATTATTGAGAAATTGAAGGAGATGGACGGGCAGTATTTTGAGTTACAAGCCTATTGCATTATGCCGAATCATTTGCATTTGTTGATAGACACTTCGATTCAATTAGCGAAAGGAGATATTGACGAATCGAATTTGGATGAGAAATATATTCAACTTGACAAAACGCTGAAACACCTAAAAGGCGCGACAGGCTATCTGTCTAATCAGGTATTGGGTCGGAAAGGGAAATTTTGGCAACGAGATAGTTACGACCACTATGTTCGCGATGAAAAAGAATGGAATAATATTGTCAATTATATTTTGAATAATCCAGTCAAAGCTAATTTAGTAACAACGTCTTTGGATTGGGAATATTCATATTATCGGTATGCCTGAAGGCTACCGCCCCGTACCGACAACTTTAGCTGTCGCGGGAATACTTGACGGCTGAAGTCGTCAGTACAGTTTGCCCGTACCGACAACTTTAGCTGTCGTGAGAATACTTGACGGCTGAAGTCGTCAGTACAGTTCGCCTGTACCGACAACTTTAGCTGTCGTGGGAATACTTGACGGCTGAAGTCGTCGGTACGGGGGTACGTGAATTACAACATTATGAAACATAAAAAACCAACATTAATAGAGCGCATTGCCGAGTCTATCGGAATGATTCCGAATTTGCATAAGGAGAACGGCGAGGCATTGGAGAGCCTGACCGAGGGGGGAGATTTGACCAAATTTCCGCCGCCGGAACAGTGGGATGATTGGGTGGAATACGAAGCGAAGGCTTGGCCCCGCAAGGAGAAAAGGCATTATACGATTGTGCCGACGACTTGTTTTAATTGCGAGAGTGCTTGCGGTTTGACGGCGTATGTGGATAAGGAAAAGGGGGAGATTCGGAAGTTTGAGGGGAATCCGTATCATCCGGGTAGTCGTGGGCGGAATTGTGCGAAAGGTCCGGCGACGATTAATCAAATCACTGACCCTGACCGGATTTTGTACCCACTGAAACGGGTCGGAAAGCGCGGGGAAGGCAAGTGGGAACGGGTGTCGTGGGATGCGGTCTTGGATGACATCGCAGGGCGGATGCGGAAGGCGATTCAAGAGAATCGGCATAATGAAATCGCGTATCACGTAGGCAGACCGGGGCATGAGGGTTATGCTAATCGCGTGATTCAGGCTTGGGGTGTGGATGGGCATAATAGCCACACGAATATTTGCTCGTCGGGGGCGCGATTTGGCTATAATATATGGTATGGCTACGACCGACCTTCGCCCGACCATGCCAATGCGCGATTTATCTTGTTGATTTCGGCGCATTTGGAGAGTGGGCATTATTTTAATCCTCATGCACAGCGCATTATTGAGGCGAAAATGAAGGGCGCGAAACTCGCCTGTATGGACCCGCGACTATCGAATACGGCTTCGATGTCAGACTATTGGATGCCGACTTATCCGGGGTCGGAAGCGGCGGTTTTGCTGGCTATGGCGAAGGTGATTTTGGAGGAAGGTTTGTACAATCGCGCCTATATGGAGAAGTGGGTGAATTGGGAGACGTATCTGGAAAAACGTCATGCGAGTGTGGCGGTGACGTTTGAAAATTTTATCGAAAAAATAACAGAAGAATACGCAGATTATACGCCTAAATTTGCAGAGCAAGAAAGCGGCGTAAAAGCCGCTACGGTGGTCGAAGTGGCACGGAAAATCGGAGAGGCAGGCGAGCAATTTGCCACACATAATTGGCGTAGTGCGGCGGCTGGTAATCTTGGTGGTTGGTGTGTATCGCGGGCTTTGCATTTTTTGAATGTCTTGACCGGAAGCGTGGGAACGAAAGGCGGGACTTCGCCGAATAGTTGGAATAAATTTAAGCCTAAATTTTTCGATACGCCTCCGGCGCAAAAGTTTTGGAATGACCTGCATTTTCCGAATGAATATCCTTTGGGGATGTTTGAAATGAGTTTTTTGTTGCCGCATTTTCTCAAAGAAGGCAGAGGGAAAATGGACGTGTATTTTTCGCGGGTGTTCAATCCGGTTTGGACGTATCCCGATGGTTTTACGTGGATGGAGGCGTATATGGATGAGGAACTTTTTGGCTTGCACGCTGCCATGACACCGACTTGGAACGAGACGGCTTTCTTTGCAGATTATGTATTGCCGATGGGTCATGCTGCCGAAAGGCATGACCTCAATAGCTACGCCACGCACTCCGGTATGTGGATTGCATTTAGGCAGCCGGTCTTGCGCGAGGCGGCGCGTCGGGCAGGAAAAACGGTGGAATTTACCTACGAAAGTAATCCGGGCGAAGTGTGGGAAGAAGATGAATTTTGGATTGAATTGAGTTGGCGGATAGACCCCGATGGGAGTTTGGGGATTCGCAAGCACTTTGAATCGCCATACCGAAAAGGAAAGAAAATTAATATTGACGAATATTATCAATTTATATTTGAAAATACAAAAGGACTGCCCGAAGCCGCACAAAAAGAAGGCTTGACGGAGTTGGATTATATGCGAAAATACGGCGCGTTTGAAGTTGAAAAACACGTTTATAAAAAGAATGAAAATAAGCTGACGGCGGAGCAATTATCAGGCGCAACAACAGACGAAAAAAGCGGTGTCATCTCGAAAGAGGGCAAGGACATCGGCGTGATGATTGAGGGTGTGCCTTACGTGGGTTTCCCGACGCCTTCGCGCAAAAATGAGTTGTTTTCGCAGACGATGGTGGATTGGAAATGGGAAGAATACGCCATTCCGACCTATATCAAAAGCCACATTCATGAGGAAAAATTGGATAAGGAAAAAGGCGAATATGTATTGCTGCCGACCTTCCGTTTGCCGACCTTGATTCACTCGCGTTCGGGCAATGCGAAGTGGCTCATGGAAATCTCGAATCGCAACCCAATCTGGATGCACCCCGACGATGCCGAACGCTGGGGTTTTCAAACGGGCGATATTGTCAAATTGAATACCGACATCGGCTATTTTGTGGATAAAGTGTGGGTGACGCAGGGCATGAAACCGGGCGTGATTGCTTGTTCGCATCACTTGGGGCGTTGGCGCAGGCAGCAAGATAAGGGCAACCGTTGGGCAACCAACACCGTCAAAATCGAAAACCCGACCAAAGGTGCGTGGAAGATGAATACGATGCAAGGTGTGCGCCCTTTTCAATCGGAAGATGCGGATAGTGCGCGGGTGTTCTGGCTCGACGGCGGCGTACATCAAAACATCACCCATGCCGTACATCCCGACCCGATTAGCGGGATGCACTGTTGGCATCAGCGTGTCCGCATCGAGCGTCCCGGACCGGAGGATAAATACGGCGATATCTTCGTTGATACGAATAAATCTCACGAAATCTATAAGGAATGGCTCGCCATGACCCGTCCCGCACCCGGACCGGAGGGGCTGCGTCGTCCGTTGTGGTTTAAGCGTCCGCTGAAGCCGGTTGAGGAGGCGTATTATTTGGAGAATATGGATGAGTTTGGGAAGGTTAGGGATTTTTGATTTTTTATATACATTTTTTGTTCCGTCTGATTACAAAAATAAATCGTACTTTTGTATAAAATTGTTAGATGCAAGGAATGGAAAAATATATAAATCAAATTATCTGTGGAAATAGCCTTGACGTAATGCGAGAAATACCAAGTGAAAGTTTGGATTTAGTCGTAACTTCACCACCTTATAATCTTAAAAATTCAACTGGTAATGGAATGAAAGATGGACGAGGTGGAAAATGGGCAAACGCAGCCTTAGTTAATGGTTATTCTCATCATAATGATTGTATGCCACACGAAGAATATGTCAAATGGCAAAAAAACTGTCTCAGAGAGATGTTTCGTTTGATTAAAGAAGACGGAGCTATTTTTTACAATCATAAGTGGAGAGTACAAGCCGGATTATTACAAGATAGACAGGATATTGTTGGTGACTTCCCTGTGAGACAAATTATTATTTGGCAGAGGAATGGAGGTATCAACTTTAACCCCGGATATTTCTTACCAACTTATGAAGTGATTTATTTAATTCCAAAACCAAAATTTAAACTTGCGCCAAAGTCTAATAAGTACGGTGACGTTTGGCATTTTGGACAAGAATTAAAAAATAAACACCCTGCACCATTTCCAGTTAAATTAATCGACAGAATTATCTCTTCGACAACTGCGAAGTTGATTTTAGATCCATTTTCAGGTTCCGGTACAACTGCAGTCGTGGCACAAGAATCAGGAAGGAACTTCATAGGCATTGATATCTCGCCAGAGTATTGTGAAATGGCAAAAGAGCGTTTAGAACGTAACAAAATCCAAAGCGAACTATCTTACAAATTGCAAGGAAAACTATTTTGATGAATTTATACACAAAGGAAACCCTAATCGAAAAGCTCAGGGAAATCACAGCAATGGGATTTATCCCAAACGCACGAAAAGGCAATCATGGTGGAATTGGAAATACTCTTGAAGATTTATTAGGAATCGAAGAAAACAATCTACCTATTCCTAATGCCGCCGAATGGGAATTGAAAACCCAAAGACTTAAAACTTCAGCATTGAATACGCTTTTTCATGTAGAACCTTCTCCGAGAGCAGTAAAGTTTGTTCCTACGATTCTCTTACCAAAGTATGGCTGGAAGCACAAACGTGCAGGCGAAAAATATCCTGAAACGGAGATGTCTTTTAGGCAGACAATTCATGGTAATTCATCAAGTAGTCGAGGTTTCAAAGTTATTGTGGATAAAAAAGCCGAGAAGGTTTTAATTTCATTCAATGCAAATGAGGTTTCAAAAGAACATAAAGATTGGTTAAAATCAGTGAAAAAGCGAGTTGGTAATCTTCAAGAACTTGAACCACAACCATATTGGGGGTTTGAAGATTTGAAGCACAAAGTAGGAGCAAAACTACATAATTGCTTTTTCGTACAAGCCGAAGTTAAAAAAATTGATGGTATCGAACATTACAGATATTGTAGGGTGCAGATGTTGCAATCGCTTAACTTTAAGGGGTTTTTAGAAGAACTTGAAAGCGCAAATATTCTTGTGGATTTCGATGCAAGAACTGGTCATAATCATGGCACAAAATTCAGGCTTCGTAGGAATCGTTTCCCGAATCTATACAAAAAATCTAAAGTAATCATAGACGAATAAAAGAAATATAATTGCCCTAAAAACCGCCTCCCCAAGTCCACCTTTTCCCCGCCGGGCTTAGTCGTTTAGGGCTTGGTTGTGAGGGAGTTGGCAACACCGTCAAGGTATCGGCTTCGCTGAGGGCGGTGGTGGGGTGTGGGTGGTTACTTGCCTAAGGTAGATTCGATTTCGGCATACAATCCGTCCAACTCATCTGTATAATCTTCATGTGTAATCAGTGTGATAAAGTGGTCGTGGGGTTCATCTCTGATACGTACATTTCGTTTCACAAATCCGGTTGGTGCGTACCTGTCTATCAGCCGATTGAACAACTGTGACCTGTATTCTTGCGGTGAAAGTCCTCTATTGCGTACCGGAATATCACCTTTGCGGTCGTAGTAAAAGTATAAAATCGCCTCGCGGTCTTGTAGGTAATGGACGACAAGCTGGCATATTCCGGCGAGATTGAGTAAGGAAGGTTTTTGGTTGATACGAATGGCGGTCAGCGAAACATCTACTAAGGGAATGTCTATTCCTATGGTGTTTTCAGGGAATAGACCAAATTTTATCACGTATAGATTTCCCTGTTTATCTTCATGGGATACCGTTAATTCGGTTGTTGGTCTTGTTCGCAATTTGAAAGATTTTTGTCTGGAAAAAATAAATGGGCAGAACGCAACAACTCTTGTCGCTTCTGTTCTTTTTGCTCACGATATGCCCTAAGCAAAGTCAGCAACTCTTCAGAAGGATTTTCGATATACAATGTTTCGTTTTTCATATTAGCAAAATTAACTAAAAATACGTAAATTAACAACAAATCTGCCAAGTAAAAAGTTCCTCTCCAAGTCCCTCTTTTCCCCACCGGGCTTAGTCGTTTAGGGCTTGGTCGTGAGGGAGTTGGCAGCACCGTCAAGGTATCGGCATCGCTGAGGGCGGTGGTGGGGTGTGGGTGGGGTGGCAAGTATGCCGTTTTTTTCTTATTTTTGGGTGAGCATGCTACAATGCGTCAATGTTAATGAGCGAATCATTATCAAATAAATTATTCAGGAAATTCCTTTGCCAACCTATCCAGGTCTTGTCGAGTATCAAAAAGAAAAACCACGACAATCGTATCGTTTTCCTCATTGATTCTGTAATAGACCCGATGAACGCCCACAATCATGTAGCGATACTTGTGTTCGCCCAAGTCGTCTTCGTCAATTTTGCCGAGTCTTGGAAAAGTTGCCAACGAATGTGCCTGACGGATGATATTTGCACGAACCTTGTTGCCGTAATCAGCATGACCGATTCCGGCACAATACCGATAAATATCCTCTAATTGTGCCTCAACAAAATCGGAAATAATTACGGTCATAAGTCAATATTCCATTTTTCTGCCAATTCTTCCACCGTAGAATATTTCCCCTCTTTGATTTGTTGTTCTGAAATGGCGATACCTTCCTTCAAATCCTGTCGGGTCAATACAGTGCCGTCCGGTTTAGAACCGATGACATTGCCCGATTGTCCTTGCTGTGCCACTTGAAGTGCCTTATCAACAGCTTCAATCACAGCGGCATCATCTGTATCCAATATCGTTTTGGCAAGTCGTATTTTTACTGATTGCATATCTACCATACACTGATTTTTTTCAAAGATAATGAAATTTCACGCAAAAAGCTATGTATTTTTACAGATGAAAGATTTAAGTGGCGAGTAGCGAGTAGCGAGTTTGCGAGTGAGTTGGCAATTCCGGCGTTTTTTTCTTATTTTTGGGTAAAAATAGCAACATAACATGAGCGTAAATACAATCGACCAACAGGCATTAAAATCCGGTATTATCCAATTATTTGAGGAGGATAAAGAATTTTTGCATAAAATAGTGTCGCTTTTTCAAGCAGAAGAACAACAGAAGGAGAAGAAGTTGCCACAGGATATGACTGATGAAGAACATGCGGAGTTTATGAAGGAAATTAAACGCAAACATGGTTTGAAAAAAGAAGTTATGGAGGAATTGCAAGAACTTTGGTATGGAGAAGATAGACCAAAGTTTGAGAAGTCCCCATTGGAAATGAACGATGAGGAACATGCCGAGTTTATGCAATACATCCGTCAAAAGCATCGCGGACTAACTAAGGAAAACCTAAAACCATTGCAAGAACTTTGGAAGGATGAACCACCTGCCGAAGAACTTGTCAAAATGATATAAATGAAAACCTATTTACTGGACACCAATATTGCCATTAACTTTGTCAGAAACAGCCCATTATTTGAGACCATTAACGATAATTTGAACCTGTTGACGGGTGAGCATCTCATTTTAATTTCAGAAGTTACCATAGGTGAGCTGTTATCTGTTGCCAAACGAAACAAATGGGGCGCAAAGAAAATCAATCGACTTGAAGCATTTCTGCGCTCGACAGACCCAATTCCCATTTCCTACCCTGACATCCACGAAGCCTATGCCAATATAGACACTTATAGCCAATCTCATCACCCAACCCTCTCCCTCCCACAAGGCATGACCGCCCGAAACATGGGCAAAAATGACCTTTGGATTGCCGCTACCGCACACGTACTCCGCGCCAGACTCGTCACAACGGATAAGGATTTTGACCATTTGCAAAATTTTTTTGATTTGGAATGGGTGGAACAGTGAGTGAGTCAGGGGTTGGCAAGTGTGCCGTTTTTTTCTTATTTTTGGGTAAAAATAGCAACATAAATTATGAGCGTAAATACAATCGACCAACAGGCATTAAAATCCGGTATTATCCGATTATTTGAGGAGGATAAAGCATTTCTGCATAAAATAGTGTCGCTTTTTCAAGCAGAAGAACAACCTAAGAAAAAGAAGTTGCCACAGGCTCAATCACGATAATCAAATCCCACTATTAAGTCTGATTATGGTTCACAAAACCAAAGCAGCTAAGGGATAACTATACCCAGATTTCAAGGAATGTTTTGAAAACTTACACCCCATTCACTGAACTTCAAAGAGTTCATACTATACATGACTCAAAAACACCAAGAGAAAACGTCTTGCTGATGTCGGTTCAGCCGACACGGCAAGACGTTCTGGTTTGGGGTACATCATTATGGATTATGCCATTATTGTTTCACAAATTTTCGAGTCACCATATTCTCACCCGCGATCAACTGCACGAAATAAAAACCCGAACTCAAATGATGAACATCCAATGAAATGACAGCATCACCATTCATATTTTGATTGATTTGTTGAATGATTTTACCATTAATATTTATAATATTAATGTATAATTCGTCATTATTTTTTATATTATGATAAATATTCAAGTCATCTTTTGCCGGATTAGGAGATAAGAGTATTTGTAAAGTATTTATCGTATTATCTGCATATTGTTTTTCGTAAGTACCACTATCTTCACGTATAATGAGTTGACCAACACCGCCCGATACGCAGAAGTTATTACTTTGCATATTGCCGAAGCCGCCACCGCCTGATACTATGGCTGTGCCATCGGCATTGGAGAGCGTATAATTGCCACACAAACCCGGCGTAACGACCGAACCTAAAGTCGCCACAATGCTACCGGGCGTAATCAGTGTGCCGGGCGTGACAAATGTTCCGACACTGGCAGTAGTGCTTTGAAACGGACACATTCCATTATTGACCGAATCATAAAAATTGAGGGTATAACAGCCGTCGGGCAAGCAAGTATTTTCAGTGGTATTGCCATTGGCGGGAATGGTAGGATAGCTACCACCTGATACTACGACAGCACCATTGGCATCTACAATATCCCAACTGGTTTGTCCGGGAAATCCATCAAAGTTAATATCCAAATCCAGACTCGCGCAAGCCGTACATGAGGTGACGGGTTCTGTACCCATCTCCATAGAATTGTGCAGATTGCCCTCATTGGTATCTATATAGGTCTGCAAATCCAGAAATGCCTGACAGTTATCTTTGAGGTAATAATCCATCCAAAGGCAGGTGGTCGTCAGCATTTGGTTGTGTTGGTCGGCAATGGGGATAAAACCGCCGCAAAACTCGCCCGTCGTACATATCGAAAATCCACTTGCTGCACCAAACTGACAATGGCTGCCACCGATAATATCCAGATAAACATGGTACGGACCCGTCGGCAAGGCATTATACATATCAATCGGTGCGCCGCCGTTCATCACCACACAGTCGGATGTACCGGCAAGCGTGAGGGTAGGTATCGTGATATTGGGCGCAGCACCGATAGACGAAACAGGTGCATTGGTCTCGGCTGCTGCCAGCGTGACCATAGTGGTGATATTCGGATTGCTAGCCGCCGCTGCCCACGATGCACCGCCGCCCATAGAGTGTCCCATAATCGCGCTCGTACCCAAAATACTGCCCGGGAAAGGCGTATTGGCACCCAGCAAATGGTCAATCAAAAAAGACATATCAAGCGAAAACTGCTCGTGATTGGGGAAAGGGAAAATACTGCCTTCGGTGGTGGGGAAGGCAATAATGTAGCCCTTTGCGGCATAGGCATCGCACCAGACATCGTACTCGCTAATGGAAATACCAAAGCCATGACCAAATACGATGACCGGGAATTGCCCCGCAGCTACGGGCGCATTGGCTCCGGCAGCAGTGGCAGGGTAGCAGACCTCATAACCAATAGTACGATTGCCGCGAGTGGGGTCTTGTATGCTAAGGTTCTGTGTGCCGACCTGAAACTGCGCCACAGCAAAGACCGCAAAACATAAACAACTTATTAAGGTGATTATTTTTTTCATATTAAAATTTAGTTTGGTTTAAAATTATTTTAATGTACATCAGATTTTGGATAGAAGTTAATTAGTTGAACAGTTAATCAGGTCAGAGTGCTAGCCCGATTAATTCATGACCTGATGAACCGCTACCCAAATTCTGATGTACAAATTTAGTAAAATAATATTTGGATAAAGGTATTGGACTACTAAACACACTAAAATCGAATAAACACGGCGTATATAATGTGATTTTTCTTATAAAAAATAAAACAATCAAAAGCAGCCGTCATTCCGCACCCAAAAAGCAAACGTCATTCCGCGCTTGACGCGGAATCTGTTGCCGCCAGAGACCGATTTTAGAAAGGAGCTACTGTTTGGTATTGTGCCAAGCCACCACAGATTCCGTTCCGATAGCTATCGGAACGGTGCGGAATGACGTTTACTTCTAGAGTTTTTTATTTTTTAAATTTTAAATTAAAATTGTGATTGCAATTAAATTTGAGGTTGAATTTGCGGTTGAAGTTGAATTTGCATTTTTTTTATTGGAAAAATTTGGAAGGTTCAATATTTCCGCTTATCTTTGTGTTATTCTTTTCAAATTTTACTTCTTTTAAATTTCATTTTCCACTATAGATAGGATTACAAATGATTTGACTACACCTGTATGTATGTACAGGAAAAGTTCATTGACGTAATGCTATTGACTAATGTTTAATGCTTAACGGTTAATGATTAATGATTAATGAATACACATATACATTAATCATTAATCGTTGACCATTAATTATAGATACAAGACAGCCGGATTTTTTAACCGCGAATACCACCTTAAAACATATTAAATAAAAATAATTGCACGGGGAACTTTGCAGAATTATGACAAAAACACCCCACTTTTTAATGTGTAAAACATTTATTTTGAACCACTTATGAAAAAGTGGTCTTTAAACCATCATCCATTTTAGGTAGGATTGAAACTTTTATTCAATACAACTGGCTCTCCATCAATGGTGCTTTAAACCATCATCCATTTTAGGTAGGATTGAAACTGTGCTTGCCGAGGGCAGCTTTCACAAATGACACCCTTTAAACTATCATCCATTTTAGGTAGGATTGAAACTCATGCTTTCATGCACTTCTGCACTAAAAGCATACTTTAAACCATCATCCATTTTAGGTAGGATTGAAACTACTGCATCTCGGGAGTAATTGATTCAACTATTGACTTTAAACCATCATCCATTTTAGGTAGGATTGCAACGTGTAAAACATACCCGTTGATGCCGTCGTGGACGTATTTAAACCATCATCCATTTTAGGTAGGATTGAAACAAAGACAGTGAGTTGTCACCATTAAATATAATGTTCTTTAAACCATCATCCATTTTAGGTAGGATTGAAACCCGTATTGTCTTCTGCGTCTTCGAATCCAGTTATTCTTTAAACCATGAGTCTACCCTAAAAAAAGCGAGTTCTTTGAAATATCCGAATAAAATTTTGTAAAAATCTGTTTGAGTTGTTTCGGTTTAGGCTTTGTGTTGTGTTGTGGATGTTGCTGTGTTGGGTTGTGGTCGAACAGAGCGGCGAT
>CALIZI010000422.1 GCA_938028705.1 uncultured Saprospiraceae bacterium
CTTTAATTTTGATATGTATTTGTGGATATTCAAGTTGTATCGTTAGTTTACCCCAAAAAATAAATATTTTTTCCCAATATTTAACTATTCACCGAATATTTTTTTCTTTTTATTACCTTGTGCTATTTACATGATACATAAATTAAATTTATAAATAATTTATTATTAATATAAATAATATTTTAAAATAATTTTATTTATAAAATAAATAAACTATCCTAATTCCCTAATTTCACCACTTAGGGCATTCACAGCCGCCTTCGCTCAATGCAAATTTGTAAGCGGCGGTGAGTTGGAGATAAATATTTCGGACAGTGCCATCGGCTAAGGGGTAGGTCTCTTTGAACACCGAGCGTAATCCGGTCGTCAGTCGCAACTCATACACTACCTTATATTCTGTCTGATAGCGTATGCCTGCTGCTGCACCGTAGTCGAATTTTTGCAAGTGTTGGCTTTCGTCAAACACTTCATCTTCCACCTCTATCACGCCTAGACCTATGGTGACATCGCCTGTGGATGTACCCGAAATATCGCCACTCAGAAGATAGCTGAAATAAGGTCCAAAGGTAGCGGCAAGGTGGTCGTTGAAATGGTAATGTGCCAAAAGGGGGATTTCAAGATAGTGATTATTGAAGCTACCATCCACCATTCCCTCAAAACGAGCGGTGACCCACACCATAGTATCTGTTCCCGGCGGATAATACAAGTATGGGTATTCATCAACATCTGTGGGGCTAGTGAAGGCTGATTTTTTTTGTATATAATAGGCTTCAAGTCCTACTCCCCATTTGTCCGTCAGTCGGTACTCTGTCAACAAGCCTCCGATAGCACCCAAACCAAGTTTTCCCGTTGCGCCTTCCTCTACTTTCCCGATAGGCGTACCTACAGTCAAACCCAGTTTGACACCTCCCGACCACTGTGCATCAACCACATTGAACAAAAACAGTAAAACAAATAATATTAATATCTTTTTCATGAATTGGTGTTGTGGTGTTGTGGTGTCGATGTGTTGTGGTGTTGTAGTGTCGATGTGTTTTAGTGTTGTAGTATCGACTTAGCGGATTATATTAAAATTATACTACAACACTACAACACTACAACACTACAATACTACTACACCACAACACTACCACAACACTTTTTCATTTAACAACAAACTGCCCGCTGCTCAAATCGTGTCCTTTTTCATTTTTTAATAAAAAGTAATATGTTCCGGCAGTCCAATGAGTAACGTACAGGCTACCGTAATTGTTGGAGATGTCTAATGTGGTGACTTGTTTGCCCGTTGAATCAAAAATCAGTAATATGGTATTGCTGATGGATTTATCCAATTCAAAATGGACTTGGTCGGTGACAGGATTGGGGAAGGTATGGATATTGACTTCGGGTGTCCATACTTGTGTGATACCGACTTCATTTTGCAAGGTGACTTCATCCACAAATAGTTGGCTGCCGACCTGCCCGATATATTCAAATCCTGCGGCACTTGCGGTAAAAGCAATCTCTATACTATCAGGCAATACATTTTCGATATAATAGTTGAGCGGCAAATCAAATAGAGTATATTCATCAACTGTTTGAGTCTGACGAACCTCAGCGTAAGCAATGGTATCTTGTTGCTGCGTATTGGGGTTCCACTTGCGTAAAATCGTATATACACCCATTGAATCGCCATTTACAGGGAAATATTTATAATAAAATTGTAAATTTGTTGGTGTGCCTTCATAGGGTACACCAAATTTGGCACTCTTCGCGGGGTCTGTGAGGTTGAGTTCAAAATCCCCTGTCCACAAAGCCCCTGCGGTAAAGGTAAAAAAGATAGTTGCGGATTCCATTTTGGCGGCATAATCGCCCGAATAAGCATCGGTGACTTTTTCTACGGGATCGACCGTAGCGGTGAGGTCAAAATCAACTGCCGGATTCGCGGATTGCCACGGGGCATTCGGTGCTTCATAACGCTCTGAATCAGATGTCGTCCATTCTTCGAGTCCAAGATTGGTCAGTGTGGCTTGGGTATAGGCTTGCAGGCAGGTAGCTACAAGGGTTATAACCAGAAACGTTTTATTTATTATCATTATATTAATTTTGTAAATTTTCAACTTCAATGAATGATGAAAACTTGCATGTTTTTTTATAAAAAGATTAATGACGACAAATGTACAATATTTAGGAAGGAAATAATTGAGTGTATAATCATTTTTTTAGATAAAATTTTTTAACTTTAGCCTAATATTTAATGTGAGGTAGAGTTGAAGGTGCTTCAACCTGACAACACAAAGGATTCACTCCCTAGCTAATAGTATCAGATTCTTTCAAATTACAATAAACTACGAAACTCAAAAAACAAATGGTGAATTAGTTTGTTTTAATGAATTTATTTTATATATTTCTTTAAAACTGTTAATTTATGGTATAATTTATTTTATTTTATTTTTAATTTTTTTTAATAATATTAAAAAAGTTATTTTGTAAATATCTTTATAAATTATGGCTATGCGCCCAAGTTTGCCCAAAGTGGTATTAGTACGGGTTGTCTTTAGCTCCGATAGCTATCGGAGACGACCACAAGGGAGCATTCACGTTGGTGCAAATATGCGTAAATTAAAGGTTCTACCAAATTAGACTTTGGACAAAGGAAATTGAGGAATGGGTGCGATTCGTTTTTGTACCCACTAATATTCTTGATGATCAATATTTTACGAATTTTAAATTAACTTGATGATAGTATATTTTAAAAAATAATAATGTATTTGTGTTTAGGATGGAATATTTTTTCCGAATTTGGGCTAAAACTCGTCAGACATTTTCAAAATCTACCGATGAACTCATATTTTCCGACAAAGTTTAAATGTCAGACGAGTTTTAGCCCAAATTCAAGCCCAA
>CALIZI010000423.1 GCA_938028705.1 uncultured Saprospiraceae bacterium
GGCTATACGCCTAAGTTTGCCCAAAACTGAGACTCCTAGTAGCGGCTGTCTTTAGCTCCGATAGCTATCGGAGAAAAGGTTCGGTAGAACCTTTAACTCGCGTATATTTGCGCCAACGTGAATGCTCCCTTGCGGTCGTGGGCAGCTAAAGACAGCCCGTACTAGTAGCCACTTTGGGCAAACTTAGGCGCATAACCCAAATTACTATCCACTTGACAGCTAAAGCAGTCATTACGGAGTCTCTTGCCAATCTTAGCTTTTTTTGATTTTATATTATAATTCTATGAATGTGTATCGCACTCAATTTATTTAATATGAAGTGTAAAACACAAAATGTAAAATGTAAAAGTCGTATAACGTGAAACTAATACGATTCTTGGCTACCCGTCTAATGTTGGATACTTTGATAATCAGCGAGTTACAAACATATTGAAATTCAAGTGATTGTAACAACTATGAACTATGAACTGTCCAACCATGAACTGATAGCCCGATTCTTTTGTATTTTATTAATTTTCAAATTTTTATAAATAAAAAAA
Organism: uncultured Saprospiraceae bacterium; assembly: GCA_938028705.1. GTDB lineage: Bacteria > Bacteroidota > Bacteroidia > Chitinophagales > Saprospiraceae > JAHDEO01. The sequence continues at coordinate 540 of CALIZI010000423.1, forward strand.
ATAAAATATTCAACTTGCATCCTATCGACACTTTTACATTTTAAATTTATTATTTTACATTTTACATTTTACATTTTACATTTCTATAATCTCCCCTTTTTACATTTCCTCAAATCTCTCCTTTCTTCATTTCTTTTATCGCATAATCGGCTGCTCGTGCTGTCAATGCCATAAAGGTCAGTGAAGGATTTTGGGTACTCATTGAAGTCATACACGCACCATCGGTGACAAATACATTTTTACATTCGTGCAGTTGATTCCACTTGTTGAGTAGTGAGGATTTTGGGTCGCGCCCCATGCGTACACCGCCCATTTCGTGAATGTCGAGACCGGGAGCTTGTTTGGTGTCATTATAGGTGACATTTTTGAAACCCGCTTTGGTCAACATATCGCCCATTTGCTCCTCAAAATCTTTCAACATTTTTTCGTCATTTTCATCATAATCCATCACAATTTTGAGTTGCGGGATGCCCCATTCATCTTTTTTATTTTCGTCGGGTGCCACATAGCTGCTTTCTTTTGGAATCGTCTCACCCATCATACCTGCCCAAACACCCCACTCTCCAAATTCGGGTGCTGACATCAGATTTTGATGCAGTTCTGTTCCGAAACCATTTGAATTAAAGTACTTGCCGCGACTTGCTCCGAATGAAATCGCGTAGCCTCTCAGAAAATCCGTTTCCTGACGATACACATTGCGAAAACGCGGAATGTATGCAAAAGTCGGACGTTTTCCTTCTGGTTTCATATCTTTAAAATCATCAATTGTAGCCGACATTTTTCCACGATAATTGTGAAAAGCTACGTATTTGCCCAACAGTCCATTATCGTTACCAAGTCCGTTGGGAAATCGCTTGGAAGTGGAATTGAGTAGTATCAAATTGGTGTTGAGCGTACCTGCATTGACGAATATCGTCTTGGCAAAATACTCGGTCGTCTCTTTCGTTTCGGCATCTATAATGCGGACACCCGTTGCGCGGTTTTCTTTTTCATCAAAAATAATCGAATGTACAACAGAGTGGGGGCGAAGGGTAAGATTGCCCGTCTTATCAGCCGACGGAATGAGCGTGGAATTGGCATTGAAGTAGCCGCCGTAAGGACAGCCCCGCTCGCAAATCACCCTGTTTTGGCACAGTGTTCTGCCTTGCTTGCGAATCTCCTCAGTGAGTTCTGAAAGGTGAGCGCAACGACCATATATCAGGTGGCGGTCTTTATAATTTTCTTTAATATATTTTTGAAAATATTTTTCTACACAATTCAATTCCCATGCCTTCAAAAACTCGCCGTCGGGTACAGTGTCCAGCCCGTCTCGATTGCCCGAAATTCCGACATATCTTTCCACATAACTGTACCAATCAGCCAAGTCTTTGTATCGAATGGGCCAATCTACTGCGAAGCCATCTCGTGCCGGTCCTTCAAAATCGTACTCACTCCAGCGTTGCGTCTGCCTTGCCCACATAATAGACCGCCCGCCGACCTGATAACCGCGTATCCAGTCAAAGGGTTTTTCCTGAATATACGGATGCTCTTTATCCTTGACAAAAAAGTGCGTGGTATCTTCCCGAAAAGCATAACATTTGCTGACAACCGGATTGTCTTCGCGTTGTTCGCGGGTGAGATTTCCGCGATATTTGAACTGCCAAGGTTGCGTGTTCGTCGTCGGATAATCTACAACGTGTTTGACATCGCGCCCTCTTTCCAAAAGTAAGGTTTTGAAGCCTTGTTCGCAGAATTCTTTGGCTGCCCAACCGCCCGTCATACCCGCACCTATTACAATGACATCAAAATGGTGTTCTGTATTCATTTTATTAAATTTAAAATGTAAAAGTGTCAGTATAAAAATAGAATATTTTATTTTTTAATGTTTTTTATATTAATAATCAGGCAAATGTAGTGTATTGTATGGTGTGACTTTTACATTTATTATTTTGACTTTTACATTTTACATTTAAATTTGTACACAGCCTGCATAACGACTTGGCATAAATTCAAACCCAAAATGATTGACTTGATATGCTTCCGATTGGGTAAAATATTCTACGGTCAGTTTTTTATTAGTTTGCACAAATGACTTTACGGATTTGGGGAGTTTTTCGTCGGTAGATATGCTGTTGAGGGCTTGTGTTTTTTGTTCTATATTGAGTTTTTTAAAAGGCTTATTGAATGTATTGCTGATGTATTGTTGGAAGTCATTGAGTCCTGCTATATATTTCTGAATGTCGTCCATGCTATAACAGTCATTAATTTTTGTCAACATATAATCCAATGGACTTTCCGGTATATCTGCGGGCATATTTTCCGGTGGCAGAATGGCAGCTTGCAGAGCATCTATCAATTGATATTGTTTATTTTTCAAAGGCAAATGCTTGTAACTTTTGTAAGCTGTACTACTTTGAAAATTGCAAGAGGGGAGTAATGCTAAACCGGAAGATACCACAGCTATTTGTCGGATGGCTTGTCGTCTTTTCATCTTTAAATATATAACAAAATAAACGAATAACAAATTTATACGAATAAAATTTCAATCTTTTTAGTCAAATTCGCTATTCTGTCATCTTTCGATAAATTTAAGCGTTGTTTTTTTACATTTGTAAGTGGACTTTAGAAATTGGGCAATCAGGAAGCTGGGTAAAATGCTGATTATTAGATACTACTGACTTAAAGGTATTTTAAAATCATTTTATAATAAAAAATATTTATAAATAATTAATTCTTAATAATAAATAAATTATAGAGGTGTTCGATTGAAATAGGGAATAGTTGCAAGGCGAATGTTTTTATGAAAAATGGGTGTCTGAATACTCAAATATCCGCTTTTAACATAAGGTATTCGCCTTGCAACTCGTGCATAATCACTTACCCTATTTTTGTCGAACATCACCTAAATTAGAAAATAATTTTAATTAATTTAAAAACGGCTATATTTCAATACGACCTTATTAATAATTTGTATAAATTTATATGACATATTAAAATATTTTTTTGTTGATAAACAAATTATGATGCCTTTATCAACTTGATTACTTGATATTTAAAGTTGAAAAAAGTAAAAATATGATTAAAAAACAGCTTTTAGACCTTCTTATTTTTTATTTTATAAAAATATTAAAATATTATAAAAATATTTTTAATTATAAAATATTTTTTTTACAAAAAAATTATTCAAAGATATTCGATGATAAGAGCTTACAGGCGGGTGCAAGACAAATTTTTAATTTCATTTTGAAATGCTCCTGTACTGACGACTTTAGCCGTCAAGTGGTTCAGTATTCCCTGCGACGGCTAAAGTCGTCGGTACGGGGTAGTCTGTTACCTTTTATGTTCCTTATTTTATTTTCAGCCTGTCGGTCTAATGAAAAACCAATATCGGATGATCCTTATATGTTTTTTCATCGGCAGTACATGGAAGAAATCCGAAAAATACCTATCAATTCAGACCTTGCAGATACACATAAAGGCATGGTATGGATACCTGAAGGTAAATTTATGATGGGCGGCAACAGTCCGCAAGCCCGCCCTGATGAATACCCGCAGCACGAGTGCCACATCAAAGGTTTTTGGATGGATACAACAGAGGTCACGAATGCACAATTCAGGCAATTCGTGGAAGCTACGGGTTACGTCACGATTGCCGAGCGCGAAATAAATCCGGCGCAAATCAAGGCTCAAACAGGCGGTGAACTTCCCGAAGGCATCAGTACCGAACCTGCCTCTATGGTCTTCGTTGTGCCTGACCGACCACAGGCGTATTGGTGGGAAATAAAGCCGGGTGCATCGTGGAAACATCCGCAAGGGGAGGGGAGTGACCTGACGGGGAAAGACCGGCATCCTGTGGTACATGTTGCGTGGTACGATGCGGTGGCTTATGCGCGTTGGGCAGGCAAGCGGCTGCCTACGGAGGCGGAGTGGGAGTATGCCGCACGAGGTGGTTTGAAGGAAAATGTATATCCGTGGGGCAATAAATCTTCGGAGTCGGCTATCTCGGCGAATTATTGGCAGGGCAATTTTCCAATGAAAAATCTGGACTTGGACGGCTATGGTCGAACTGCCCCTGTGCGGTCGTTTCGACCCAATCGTTTCGGACTGTATGATATGTCGGGCAATGTGTGGGAGTGGTGCGAAGATTGGTATGATGAGCGTTTTTATCGAAAGAAAAAACAGGCTTCGGATACCGATATTAGACCCGATACTTATTACGATTCTGCGAATCCGGGTATGCCGCAGAAGGTCGTGCGTGGCGGTTCGTTTTTGTGCAATGAGAGTTACTGTACAGGCTACCGCAATGCCGCACGGATGAAATCAAGCCCTGATACAGGATTGGAACATACAGGGTTTAGGTGTGTGAAAACGGGGGAGTAGAATGTGGACTGTTTTCGGTAGAATAGGATAGAACGTGAATTTATTTGTTTTTTTTAGCAAATTCAAAAACCTTCCATGACATCCTCATTTTTAAATTAAAGGTCATTTTAGTTCAAATTAAAGGTCACTTTGAATGTAAAAGCCACAAAATACTCCGTATGTTTGACCTCAAAATAATTATGATGCAACTAAAAGACCATATTCTTTTCATTGTCACACAACATTCAGGTGGTTTATCTTCCGGTGAAATTCACGAAAAATTACCCGTTCAAGCGAGTTATTCTACTATAAAAAGAAGCTTGAATAGATTAGTAGAAAAAAAATTAGTCGAAAAAACAGGTAAAGGACGAGCGACCAAATATCAACTCAGTCATTCTTATGGTATCTTACATTCGATAGATATGGAAATCTATTTTGAAAAAGATGTGGACGAGCGACAGATTAAAGATACCTTCAATTTTGAGTTGATTAACAAAGACTTATATGAAGTTGAACTATTTACGGATGCGGAATTGGAACGACTGAATGAACTTCAAGCTGTTTATACAAAAAATATATCGCAACTTTCTGAAAAAGAATATGAAAAAGAAATTGAACGCTTGGCGATTGATTTAAGTTGGAAATCTTCGCAAATTGAAGGCAATACTTACACCCTGCTCGAAACCGAAAGACTCCTCAAAGAAAAACGAACTGCTAATGGAAAACTCAAAGATGAAGCCGTCATGCTGCTCAACCACAAAGACGCAATTGATTTCATTGTCGAACATCCCGATTATCTGCAAAAGATGAGTGTAAAAGACATTGAGGACATCCACAGTATTTTGACTAAAGAACTTGGCATCAACAGCAATCTCCGAAACCGTCGCGTAGGTATCACCGGCACCAATTATAAGCCACTTGACAATGAATTTCAAATCAAAGAAGCCTTTAACGCGATGTGCCAATTGATTAATAAAAAATCAAATGTCTTTGAAAAATCTCTACTCGCTTTGGTCTTAATTTCTTATATATTAGACTTTGGACAAAATAATTTCATGGTGACCTTTGGTCTCCGCCCGATATATGTAAATTAAGTTCAATATTTTGGGTTAAATCTATTCAAGTTGTTCAATTTTCTGCTTACAATTGCGCTGATTTTTATGTTTTCG
>CALIZI010000424.1 GCA_938028705.1 uncultured Saprospiraceae bacterium
TTTATTCTTAAAATCGGAAATCTGCCCCGAATTTGACCTAAAACTCGTCAGACATTTTCAAAATGTCAGACGAGTTTTAGGTCAAATTCAGACCGAAGCACCTATTTATAGTAAACAAAAATCTAATTTAACATTGTCAAGATAATAACGATTTTCACCTTATAGTACAGATGAGCGAAAAAATTATCACAAGATATACAAAATTAATTATGACGATCATCTGTTTAGCTATAAACAACCTTATCTTTGCAAAAAACAGGCAAAACAATTCAAGTTATAAATAACGATAAATAATATGCAGATAAAGACATTCATAATCAATGCTTTTACGAACAAAGCATTTGCAGGCAATCCGGCAGGCGTATGTTTGATAACGGAAAGTATTGGTATGGAAATCATGCAATCAATAGCAAGTGAGTTGAATTTATCGGAAACTGCCTTCATCAGTAAAATTGAGGATAGGTCAAATCAATATGACATTCGATATTTTACACCAACAGTAGAAATAGATTTTTGCGGACATGCGACCTTAGCCGCATCCAAACTTGTATTAGATAAATTAGGCGAAAAAGAGGTCGAATTTATAACACAAAAACAACTTAGAATTTTGGCTGTTAATGAAGGTGAATTTATAAAGATGGTATTTCCTTTATACGAAACCACCGAGCATAAAGCGGAAACAGGACTTTTTGAAACATTTGGCATAGCTAATCCAATATCAACGAGGTATTCAAAAACGTTGGATATGGTCATAGTCGAAGTTAAGGACAAAGAAACACTTTTAGGCTTATCGCCAAATTATCAAAAAGCAATTGAAATATCAGACACCATAAAGGAAGTTGTTGTTACCACCAAATCAGCGGATGAGAAATACGATTTTTATTCCCGATGTTTCGCTCCTTGGCTTGGCATTAACGAAGACCCCGTAACAGGAGCTTCTCATTCTGTATTGGCGAAATATTGGGGAGATAAATTAGAAAAGAAAGAGATGGCTGCCTATCAACTATCCAAGCGTGGCGGATTTTTGAACCTAAAAATAATAAATCAGAATAATTTGGAAGTACGAAGCAATGCACAAATTGTATTCGAGGGAATAATGAATATTTAAAGCATTATTTCCATTAACGCATTACAACATTTCAGCATTAACGCATTACAACATTAACGCATTACAACATTAAATCATTACCCATGCCCGGCAATTCTTTTGGACAAGCATTTTGCATTACTACTTTCGGTGAATCACACGGAAAGGCACTCGGTGTGATTATCGACGGCTGCCCACCCGGAGTGGAGGTGGACGAGGAGTTTATTTTAGCGGAATTGGCGCGTCGTCGTCCCGGACAGTCGGCTATCGTCACCCAACGAAAAGAACCCGATAAAATGGAATTGCTCTCCGGCGTATTTGAGGGCATGACGACGGGTACACCCATTGCAATGGTCATCTATAATGCCGATGCCCGCTCCAAAGATTACTCTCATATCAAAGATAAATTTCGACCTTCACACGCTGATTTTACTTACTTCGCCAAGTACGGCAATCGCGACTACCGCGGCGGCGGACGCTCCTCGGCACGCGAGACGGCAGCGCGGGTAGCGGCGGGGGCTATCGCCAAGTTATTATTAAAAAAACAAGGTATCAGCATAAATGCCTATGTGAGTCAGGTCGGCAAATTAAAGGTCGAAAAAGCCTATAACGAACTGAATTTTAATGATATAGAAGCAACCGCAATACGCTGTCCCGACCTCGAAATGGCAGAACAAATGATTACGCATATCAAAGCCATTCGCAAGGCAGGTGATACGATTGGTGGCGTGGTGACGGGTGTGATACAAGGCTGTCCGGCGGGTTTGGGCGAACCGGTTTTTGATAAATTACACGCCGAGCTCGGCAAGGCGATGTTGAGTATCAATGCCTGTAAAGGCTTTGAATATGGAAGCGGTTTTGCAGGGGTGCAAATGCGCGGTTCAGAACACAACGATGTATTTATACAGGAAAATAATGAGGTAAAAACGACCACCAATCATTCGGGCGGCATACAAGGCGGTATTACGAATGGCATGGATATTTATTTTAATGTGGCGTTCAAACCCGTAGCGACTATCGTGCAAGCGCAAAGCTCTGTCAATGAAGCCGGAGAGACCGTAGAAGTCACCGGAAAAGGCAGGCACGACCCTTGCGTAGTGCCTCGCGCTGTGCCTATTGTAGAGGCAATGGCGGCTTTGGTTTTGGCAGACCACCTGCTGCGACAACAAGCAATTCGAGAATAATTCTCCCCCATTCGTAGGGACAGGGCATGCCCTGTCCCTACGAATGGGGGATCTACAGGTGAATTTTATTTCCATTCAAAATCATACAAAGGTGACAGGCACTGATAAGGTGTTTGTTACCTTTTTTTATGTATTTCCTGTCACATACTATGAAAAACGCTCAATAATTATTTCTTATACTACCGCATATTGCAAGTGTAATCAATGAGGAACACGATAAAGAGAAGTAAAGAAAAAGAAAGATTGGTTACACACAAATTTGGGTTTTCATAGTGGGTTTATAGTTTGTTTTTTGTTTTTTGTTCGAACCTCTGTACTTGCAGAGGTTCTTTTTTTGTCTCTATGCTTCTAAAGCCTCAAATATTTCATCCAATTCATCGAAGGATTTAAAGCCCACTTTCTCCTCTTCTCCGCCAAATACATTCAAACCTTGTGGTTGAATCATCTCTAATACTTCATTCACTTCTTCTCCTTTTACATTGATACTCAACAAGATAGGATATTGACTACACAAGTCTTTCAAAGTATTTATATCTATGCCATCTGCTGCATTTTTAAGGGCTGACCACGAGATATTATTTTTACTAAATTCCAATAAAAAATACTGCACATAAGGCGACATAGCTTCGAGCGAAGCGGCTAAGTCCGTCTTTTCAGTTGGGTCAATGACGACTTCACGTATCACGCGCAAACCTTCTAAATCTTCCAACTTCGATTCATCATAAAAAAAGCCGACTTGTACGGCATCCAATTTCAAAAAATCAACTGCCTCACGGATATATTTTGCGTCTTGTGCGCCAAATTCGCCGATTATTTGCGGTCCTTCCACCCAATCACGTATGGCATGGAGCAATTCGGGTGTCACATAATTGGGGCTTGATGTGTCACAACAAAAGCCCAACCATTCGCAGTACCACGCTGCAAAATAACGTGCATCGGTAAGATTGTTGATTTGGGCTGCTTTTACTTTTGTGCTTAACACTGATGATTGATTTTAGATTAAAACAGTGGAGTATGCTTCGTTTAATTTCAACTCAAAAGTAGATGTTTTTATCAAGTTTAGTCGAAAAAAAGTGGATTTTAAAAAATAAAACCTATACATTGCAACATATTTTATTTTTAACTTAATTAAAACACAACATGAAAAAAAGAATTACAAGATTTGGCGTATATCAAACAGCCAAAGTATTCGGTGTGATGTACTTTTTCCTAACCGCCATTTTTGCTATTCCTTTCGGATTAATCTCAATGATTTCAGGTTTCGGCAGCGAACTAGGATTCAGCGGAGGACTTCTTCTTCTATTACCCTTCGTGTATGCTCTTTTTGGGTTTCTTTTTGTCGCACTTGGTTGCGCGATTTACAATTTGATTGCCAAATGGACGGGCGGTATTGAAGTAGAGGTAGGAACAGAAACTGTTGACGCACCTGATTTATTGGATACGATGGCTTAGAGCCTGTTTGAATGAAAAGATGTCAGAAACCTACAAAGTTTCTGACATCTCTTTTCTGTAATTTCTCTTCTATTTTTTATTTCCTTGAATCACATTCCATATCTGCCTACCAAAGAAAAACATTATTAATAAATATACGATGTCGGGCAACCCGTCAATTGATGAGACAAAAGCTATAGCAATAATCATCATAACAATAGGTCCGATAATCGCCGCAGGATGTACATCTCCACTAGAGGGCTTTGGTTGTTGCTGTTGTGCCTGACGGCCTTGCATTTCGCGTCTCATTTGTTCCGCATTATTTCGGGCAGATTGACCACCAAGTGAGGAGGGCGCAGTCGTCGTGGATTTTACTTTGACTTTTCTTTCGCGGGATTTGGGCTTGGCTGTCGGTACTTCAAATTCGGGTAGTTCTATCGCATCTGATTTAGCGGTGGCAGGTGTCTTGGTTTTTGGAGTCGTGATTATATCTGTATCTAAGGGTACTTCCGGTAGCGGCTTGGCGAGTTCTCCCATTTCTATCTCAGGAATTTTGGGTACTTCCCAGTTCAATTCCGGTACTTTAATGTCAAATTCTACGGCATCACCCCGTTCCGCTTCCAATGTCTCCACAACAGGACGACGGGGTTTCGCCACCCGCGAACTCTCTTGATAAGGCGGGTGCGGTCGTCTGCGTTTCGACTTATTATAAGACTTCCCCTTTCTTGATTCCGATTTATTGTATCGCTTATTCATGGGCGTATGTTTGTAAAGTTCTTAGTTCGTTGTTCTTCGTTGTGACAAGTGTGGATTTTTGCTTGCGTTTTTTCGACAAGTTCATATAAATCATAAAAGTTTTGACACTCTTGGAATCGGATTTTAAAAATCAAAACAAAATTTAAATACTCCGTTTACTAAACTTCAAAAAGTTTGGTCTCCGATAGCTATCGGAGAAGCAATGTACTGATTTTTAGATAGTTACAAACTTTAGTACCCTGCCCACGTTTAGCAAACTTGAAAAGTTTACCAAACGGCTTACTTATATTTTATGTAAAATTAATATCGTATGAAGTGTCAACCAATCAAATAAACTTGTCCGTTTTTTCAGAGAAAAATTCATTTATGTTTTTATTATGCGAACAATTTACAAATAAAATAGGAGAATTGCTAAAATTGGTGTCATTATTCAGTGGTCAGACCAAAAGGGTGCAGCCCAAATTGTCGCATGTGAAATAATGCTAAGTATTGTCAGTGCATCTCACGCAGAGTTCGCAGAGAACGCAGAGGACTGATAATCAACACTCTGCGTTCTCTGCGTGAATCACTTAATAAAAATAAAAATGCGACAATTTGGGCTGCACCCGACCAAAACAGCTATCATGAAATTTAAACTAATCGCTTATACGCTGTGCATCTGCATTGGCATGAGTGCCTGCCGATACGAATCATCGGGCGGGCAAAGTACCAAATTGCATCCTGTTTCATTGTCCAAACCTTCGTTGGATACAGCGGCTCATTTGCGCGATTATGAATTATTAAAAGAAAAAATATATAAAAAGAGAAGCGAATTGTCATCAAATCCGGCTATGGCAGAGGCGTATTTTTTTGATATGCTCAACGATTCTATTTTTGACTATTGGATGCACACGGGTTGGGATTTTAATGGTCATACGGATACGCCGCACAAGGGTGAGATTGCCTGTGGCTATTTCGTGACGACCACACTGCGGGATATGGGCGTGAAATTGCAACGCTATAAACTGGCACAACAAGCCGCATCGGTCATCGTACAAAAATTGTGTGAACCGACGAGTATAAAACGCTATGCAAGTCTCGAAAAATTGAATGAATATTTGATAGGTCGGGGTGAGAGAGCTATCTATATTTTGGGTTTAGATTATCATGTTGGTTTTGTGGTAAGGGTGGGCGAGGTGTCGTATTTTGTACACTCCGATTATATTGACAGGTCGGGCGTGAAACGCGAAAAACTACACGAATCTTTAGCGATACGCGCTTCAAAAAGTTATGTGATTGGTCGTTTAATAATGCAATAATGTTGAAATGATGTAATCATTATCGCATTTCAACATTATCGCATTACATCATTTCAGCATTATCGCATTACTAAGCATTACTAAGCATTTTTATTCAATTCATCCTGCAAGCGACGCATGATTTTCTGCTCCTTTTTAAGAGTACGCTCGCGGTAAGCATCAAAATCATCTTGAGTACGTTTCAAGACTTCCTGTGTGCGGGAGGTGATGCTGTTGCTTCTTTTAAAACTCAAAAACAGAATAGCGGAAAGTATCGACAAGCCCGCCACGATGCCCCACATGATGCTCTTATAGGTTCCTTTGGCAGTATTTCCGCCAAAAAAGGAAATGCTGTCTTTTTCTTCCGTAACAGCGGTCAGGTTCTCGTTCGTGCCGGCGAGTTCGCTTTTCAGTGCGTCTATTTCAGCTTTTTGTGTACTGACCACGTTTTGTGTTTGCTTGAGTTCTGCGCGTACAGTATTCAAGCTGTCCGCTACGTGGTCTCTTACTTTGCGTATCCAGCTTCTTCTGATAATCTGATGTTCTTTGAATCGCTCGGTTTCACTGATCATGTAGCTGAATTTGCTCTGAATCGTGCCTTGGTCAAGTGGTGCGCTTGAGGCAGATTGTCCATAAACAGTAGCGGAAATCAATAACAGTAATACTATTTGAAACAAAATTATTATACTTCTCATCACGTTTTTTCTATCGTTTTTCTTATAGGCATTTGAAATATTTAAACACATAAATCTTCTCAAACATTTCAAACAACCTTCAGTGGTATCGTAAAACATTGTATAGCTTGCAAAGCTAAGTAATTCACAGATATTAATTACAAATAAAAAAACATTCTTTTTTGCAAAGTTAATATTTTTTTGTCCTTTTCAATAGTTTGTCCTTGCAATTTTATCAAATATGTTTTTTTATACGGTAAACGATGAACGATAAACAGGTATCATATATCAAAAAATCTCATTATGTTTTGGAAACATAATGAGGTTTTTTTAATGCCTTGTTGTGATGGATAATGGTCTAAAACACAGTCGAATTTCACTGAGCAAATCAATAGCTCAGTATTTCAATCCTTGTTATAATGGACAATGGCATATTATATACATGGCTCAAAAACGCCAAGAAAAAACGTCTTGCTGAATTTATTTCAGTATCTCCCAGACAATGGAAAACCGTTGACGAAAAATACTCTAATTTATTGATTTATAATAAGATACAAATTTGTAGCTCACATTAAACATCGTGCTTGTAGCTTGGGAGATTCTGAAATAAATTCAGAAAGACGATTGCTTTTTGGTTTTTTGGGCTTGGTGTATGGCAAAAGTGTCAATAATTTCTATCAAAACAAAAAAAATGCGACAGTACGATATTATCGCATTGTCGCATTTCATCATTATCACATTCAAAAAAAATGACATGTTTAAATTTTCTGAAAAAGTAGTTGACACTTTTTTATGCTATTTTAAAATGAAAAACAACATGTAGAAATCCGTTTGCTAAACTTCAAAAAGTTTGGTAAACGTAAGTAAAGCACTGATATTTAGGTAATTACAAATTTTGATGATATACTCCTCCGATAGCTATCGGAGACCAAACTCGAAAAGTTTAGCAAACGGGGTACATTATTTTTTGTTTATCTAAAGTGTCAACTGCTTTTCTAAACATGCCAAAAAAATTCACTCATTCAATTTACACATTATAAATCTCATCAATCTCCGCCTTAAATTTTTGTCTGACGATGCGGCGTTTGACCTTCATCGTAGGGGTGAGTTCTTCGGTAGAGACATCCCATGGATCGCAGAGCAAATCGAATTTTTTGATTTGTTCGATATGACTAAATTCCGGGTTGATTGCCTTAATGATTTCTTCAAATTTCGACCTTACTTTTTCATTTTTCAGCGTTTCGGCTGAGATACAAAACAAGGTCTGATTATGCGGACTTGGGCTCAAGGTACAAGGCACACCGTTGTCGTCGCACCAATCTTTGAGGGCTTCGGCGGCGGGTACGATGAGTGCGGATACAAATTTTTTACCTTCACCGACCACCATCATCTGCCCAATGAGGAAATCTTCCGTAAAGCGTTTCTCAATCGGTTCGGGCGCAACGTATTTACCGCCCGAAGTTTTGAGCAATGCCTTCTTGCGTCCGGTGATTTTCAGGAACTCGTTGCCTTTACTGTCTTTCACAAATTTGCCGATGTCGCCTGTATAAAACCAACCGTCTTGCATGACAGCGGAGGTGGCTTCGGGTTTGCGATAGTAGCCTTGCATGATATTCGGACCTTTGGCAAGTATTTCACCTTCGCCCTCGCGGTATTCGCCGTCCGAAGGGTCAATTTTGACGGTCACACCTTCCAACACCGGACCTACCGTACCGAGCAATGCACCGCCTTCATCGAAGTGACTGACCGTAAGTACGGGCGCAGTCTCCGTCAAGCCGTAGCCCTCGCGTATAGGCACACCTGCCGCCGAAAATACCCGTGCCATTTTTGCCGGACAGGCCGCCGCACCCGTCACAATACCTTTGACATTGCCGCCAAGTGCATCGCGCCATTTGCTGAAAATCAACCTATCGGCAACCTTTATCTTCATGCCACGCATACCGCCGTAAGTTTTGCCGTATTCGTAATCGTCGGTCATATCCAAAGCCCAGAAAAACAGCTTTTTCTTAGCACCTGTCAGTTCCAATCCTTTATTATAAATTTTTTCATATACCTTCTCCAACAAACGCGGTACGGTGGTAAAAAAATGTGGCTTCACGCCCTGCAAATCGCCCGTTTCGCCGCCAAGGTTGTCTGTGCCGGTATAGTAAATATTTACGCCGCTCAACATATAGACATACGAAACATTACGCTCAAAAATATGACATAAAGGCAAGAAACTCAAGGCTTTATCGCCCGGGTCGAGCGGTATGCGCGGCACAACGGATTTCACATTGCTCAAAATATTATTGTGCGAAAGCATAACTCCTTTCGGATTGCCCGTAGTGCCTGATGTATAGATAAGCGTGGCGAGTTGGTCGGGGTCAATGGCATCTTTTCTTTGCTGCACTTCGCTCAAATCACCTTCCTCAAAGATGTCTTTCCAATAGGGCGCACCCTCTGTTTTGTCAAAGGTATAAATCTCTTCGAGCGTAGGAATATTGGGTTTGGCATCGCGTACTTTTTGCAGCAAATCGCCTGCACCGTCCATACTGACAAAGGCGTATTTGACCGTCGCATCATTAAAAATGTATTCGTATTCGCGCGGACTAATCGTAGGATATACCGGTACGCCAATCGCTCCGACTTGTTGCAAACCAATGTCCATGACGTTCCACTCCGGGCGGTTTTTGTAGGAAATCAGGGCGATTTTGTCGCCGGGCTGTACGCCAAGTTTGAGTAAGCCGCGACTGACGCGATTGGCATCGTCTATAAATTCCTGCGTACTCCAAAACTTCCAACCGTCGTCCGTTTTATGTCCGATTGCTTTTTGTTGCGGACAATGTTTGAGTTGGTAATAGGGGATGTCAAATAATTTTTTAATGTCGTCCATTTTCTAAAAAAATTTCAAATTTCAAATTTCAAATTCCAAATCCCAAGGTTCTTGTGTTTTGTTATTTGGGATTTGGATTTTGGTACTTGGAATTTTTTGCGCTTAAAAATAGATAAATAAATAGAATTATTTGAATTTTTTGGAAAACATTAGCTTTTATTTTGATTTTAAGATTTAAATTTCGCTTACCTTTATTTGAATTGAGTGTGACACACATAAGTGGATTTATAATGTCAAAATGATTCTTTTGATTTAATAAATATAGATTGAGCGTGCTGTAATGACTGCTTTAGCTGTCAGGTGTGGTTTTAACTCAATATTCAATTACTTGAAAACCATTGCTTTGTGACAAATTACTGCCCACTTGACAGCTAAAGCAGTCATTACGGATGCTCATGCTAATCTTGACTTTTTTTAATTTCATATTATAAGTCCATGAATGTGTGTCACACTCAT